>NZ_JBHWWF010000026.1:58233-124620 GCF_042736455.1 Streptomyces sp. NPDC060064 | reverse complement strand
CGAGGGCGGTGAGGTGGTAGCCGGCGATCCTGGCGGCGCAGTCCGCGTCCAGCACGTCGGTGCGGTAGCGCAGCCGCAGCGCGAGTTGGTCGCCGCGGTGGGGGAACCCGATCCAGAGCGCGGTGCCTTCGGCGAGATCGCCGCCGTCACCGGTCGGATCGAACGCCGTCTCGAGCGAGGGTTCGCTCAGCTCCAGCTCGCGCCACAGATCATCGACCGGGAAGTCCTTGTGCGCCAGTAGTTCCGAGGCGACTTGATGGGTGTTCAGCAGCAGCGTCCGCCACGAGTCGGGTTCGGTCGTCAGCCGGCAGGGCAACGGCCGGCCGCCCTCCACGGCGACGTAGCCGGTCGCGACCTCATGCTCGCCCGACAACGCGGCGAGCACCTTGGCATGCGCGGCCAGCAGCACCGAACTCAGCGGCACCTCCAGCTCCTCCGCCAGCCGGCACAACGCTCCCACGACGTCGTCCGGGACCGCCGCCTCGTACTCGACGACGCCCGGCACCGGAGCGCAGTTCCAACGCGGCACAGTGGTGAACCCGCCGGCGCCGAGCACACCGCGCCAGAACTCCACGTTGGCATTCACGGGCGTTCCCATGGTGGTCTACTTCCACTCCTCGCCGCTGTTCCGGCGGATCTGCCGGGCCGGATTGCCACCCCACCGCGCGTACTCCGGGACGACCTCGCCCTTCATGAGGAAGGAGTCGGGGGCGAGCACAGCGCCGTCGCCGATCGTCACGCCGTAGTGGACGAAAGCACCGACCCCGAGGGTGCAGCCGGAGCCGATCGTGCTGCGGTCGGACTTGAAGGTGCCGTCCTCCTGCGAGTGGCACTGGATGACGCTCCCCGCGTTGAGCGTGCAGCCGTCCCCGATGGCGACCATCGTCCGCTCCGTCAGATAGCAGCCGTCGTCGAAGACCCTGCGACCGAGCCGGACACCCAGCAGCCGCCAGATCACGTTCTTGAAAGGGGTGCCGTTGAAGATCCGCAGATACGTCTCCGACGGCACCTTCCAGAAGCGCTCACGCCGCCAGAAGCGGAGGTCGTAGATCGAGCAGAAAAGCGGACCCAAGGGGTGGAACGCCGTGACGGCACGTTCGACCAGCACGAAGTACACGGCAGTGAACGGAAGTACGAGGACGTAGGCCAGTGCGATCGCCGACGCACCAAACGAGGCGTAGAGGTCCGCCGCGCCCGAGAGGAGCAGGGTGACACCGAACAAGTGGATCCATCCCACCAGCAGGAACAGCCCCATCGTGGCGGCATTGTGCCTGTTCTTGGATGCGAGGCGGCTGCGCAGCTTCTCGCCGCTCTTCAACCCGTCGAACCTGCTGTCCCGCTGCACCGATCGCGGAATCTCGAAGCTGGGCGAGCCGAGAAGGCCGACACCCTCCCGGATCTCCCCGTCGACAGGGACCATGACCTTCGTGGCGAGGAGGCAGTTGTCGCCCGTCCTGCCCCGCGAGGGGTAGGCGATCCTGTTGCCGAGGAAGTTGCGCGCTCCGATCGACGCCCGGGACACGCGAAAGGAGGTGCTCGAGAAGTCGGCGTTGATGATCGACAGGCCGTCGGCGACCATCGTTCCGCTCCCGACGGAGCTCAGGTACGGGGTTTCGTGCCTCACCTCCGTACCGAAGTTCGACCCTGTCTGCTCGATCCTGGAGAGGTCGTACCCGAGGAAACGCAGGTAGTGGACGATGCAGGAGCTGTCGCCGAACAGGCGCGTCAGGAACCTCCTGTTGGTCACGAACGCGATCGCCCGGTGCACCCCGTAGTGGAAGCCGTACAGGGGATAGACCCTGCCAGGTGTGATGGCCCGGGCGAGCAGGCGGGGGACAGTGGCCAGGACGAGAAGAAGGAGGGGCACGGCGCCGAAAAAGAGCACGGCGGAGGCAGCCAGGGTGTCGAGGAAGAACGTCCAGCTCGTGAGGACCGCGGGCCCCGGTTCCAGGACCGCGCGGAGCTGCGGGGCCAGTGCGAGCAGCATGCCCGCGCCGCCGACCGCCAGCGGCACGTACAGGAGCAGCACGGCCACAAGCTGCAGGACGCTGTGGGTCGCCCTTCTCAGGGGACCGCAGCCGGCCGGGCCCACCACCTGGTACTCCACCTGGGTGGGCTGCGCCGGTGACCCGTGCCAGTGCTCGCCGTCAGGCACTGCCTGACCACTGTGCAGGGAGGAGGCATGGCCGAGCTGAGCCCCGTTGCCCAGCGAGGTCTCGATGTCGAGCACGGTGGCCTCGCTGACGACCACGTCCTTCCCGAGGTTGACCGGGCCGACCTGGATCACGCCGGCGCGAGCCCGGTAGCAGTTGAAGAACGAGTCCTTGCGGATGACTGTGCCGTCGCCGATGACGAGCAGGTCGGTGCACACGGGCACATTCCGGGAGAAGACCGCGACGCCCCGCCCGATTCTCGCGCCCAGCGCCTTGAGATAGAGCGCGTAGAGCGGCGAACCAACGAACAGGACCAGCGGGTCCGACCGGACCAGCGTCTTGACGATCCAGAAGCGGACGTACCCCAGGCTCCAGATGCGGATCTGCCGGGGCTTCCACCGACCGATGAGGGTCCATTTCACCAGGATCGGAAGGGCACACAGAACCAGAAGGCCTGCAGCGCCGAAGATGATCGATCGCAGATAAGCGTCGATCACGCCCGACCCGGCAGAGATCCACTCGTAGCCCCGAGCGGTGACGAGCGCGAGGACGTAGGAGTATCCGAGGAAAGTCAGGAGCTGCAGCGCGCCGCACAAAACGTACTGCGGCATCCCCGCCGGGGCCGCTGACACCGAGGCCGACGGCTCGACCGGGGAGGCGGGCGCCGAGTCCGCCAGCGCCGTCGCCAGGCTCCTGATCGTCGGATGCCGGTAGATGTCCTTCATCGATACCGACGGCAGGTCCGCGCGCTTCCTCACCCGCGCGCAGAAATGCGCCATCACCAGCGAGTCGGCGCCCAGTTCGTCGAAGAAGTGACTGTCGACCGATACCTGTCCGACGCACACGACGTCAGCCAGCACCTCGGCGAGGATCCTCTCGGTATCAGCGGCCGGTTCGGCATACCCGCCCCGAAGGGGTGGGGACTCCTCCTGACCGGAGGTCAATGCCTCGACCGGGTTTCCGACCATGTGAGCTCCCTGGAGAAGTTGCGGCCGTCACCGGCCGCCATGGGCCCATGTTCCGGGCCCCGGCGCTGCACCCCGGCAAGGGGCAGAGCGTGTGACCCGTACGGCGGGTAGCCTTCCGGGCGCGGACGGTGAGCCGGTCGGGAGGCTCCCCAATCCGGTTCCGTGGATGCTCGACGCGAGCCACAGACGGATGTCTCACTTGTTATTCGGCACATGCGGCTACAGGGATTGCGCATTTCGGTACTTATCTCACATGTCGGCCCCTATCTCGAGGAATGGACAACCCGCGAGCCCGGACGCGGCGACCGCTCGGGCATGCGCCACCGGGGAAGAGGGACCGGGAGGGCCGAGAAACAGGTGAGGATCGCCGAATCGGACGCGGCCACCAGAACCGCCAGGGCTGTGGGGTGTGAACCAAGGCCATGGATGAGTACGGCCTGATCGATCACTACTGGGTGTGACACCCCGTGCCGGTTCGGTCCACCGGTCCTCCCCGCGCCGGACTTCGGCACACTGACCGCGGAGCCACCCTTTCCAGTCAGCTGGCCGGCTTGTGCGTCGGGAGGCCTGCGCGTCGGCGTGATGGAGCTGCTGGAACCGGTGGTTGAGGTTGAGGTCACGGTCACCGTGCCGGAAGACGCCGTATGCGGGGTGCTCGGCGGCCTGACGGCACGACACGGGGTCTTGTACGGCAGGACACGGGGTCTTGTCCGGACCGACCCATGCTCGCGTGCCGGTCGCAGAGCTGACCGGTCTCGGGGTCGGCCTCAGGACCTGCGCATCACCCGTTCGGCAATGAGCGCGGAGAACTGGGGCGGCAGCAGCCTGCCGAAGATCAACGGGGTCAGCGCGTTGGCCCGCCCGTCGATCACTGACAACGTGCTGCGGGTGAGTGCGCGCAGCGTCGTGTCCACGATGTCGCGCGGGTCGCGCTTTCCGCGTGCCGGTCGCGTGTTCATCGGCAACGGATGGTCAGGGTTTGAATACTGAGCCAGACGACAGCCCTGCTGTCAACAGGGCCCGTAGCCGTACATCGCGTGCCACGCGGCCCGCGTCAGCCGGGCACTGCGCGCAGCGCGCCCGGCAGGCGGCCGGTGAGGCGGTCGAGTGCGGCGGATGTGGCGTCGTTGGCGGGGAGGTGGACGATGAGGCGCTGGTCGTCGTCGGCGGGCAGTTCGAGGGTTTCGTACGCCAGGCGCAGCTCGCCCACCTCGGGGTGGATCAGCCGTGCTACGCCGCTGGACTTCGGAAGGCCGGGCACGGTGTCCACGCGCTCGGCGAAAGTCGCCCCGGCGGTGACGGTCAACTCGTCCGCGAGCGCCGCGACATGCCGATCCGCCCGGAACGGCCCTTGCTTGAGGGCGGCGACTTGTTCGTCTGCGATGCGGTCCCAGTCGGGGTAAGCGGTACGCGCCCGGTCGTCGGTGAACACGAAGCGGGCGAGGTTCGGCGGCCTGCCGTCCAGCAGACCCATGGGTCCTGCCAGCCGCTCGTAACCTGCGGTGCAGGCGAGAATCTCGCTCAGCCGGTTGATTAGCACGGCGGGGGCGGGCTCAAGGCGGTCGAGCAGAGCCCGCACGGTGGGGCGCACCTCGCGGGCCGGTGTCGCGCCGCCCATGCAAGTGAAGCCGCCCTCGGCCCCCTTGGTGAGGCGGTGCAGGTGGATGCGTTCGCTCGCGGTCAGCCGTAGCGCGTCGGCCAGTGCGGAGAGCACTTGCGCGGACGGCCGGCGGTCGCGTCCCTGCTCGAGCCGTGTCACGTATTCGACGCTGACTCCGGCGAGCGTGGCCAGCTCGGCCCGGCGCAGGCCCGGCGTACGGCGGCGGGGCCCAGTAGGCAGCCCCACCTCGGCGGGTGTGACGGCTGCACGGCGGATACGCAGGAACATGCCCAGCTCGTTGTCGCTCACATTGCGAACGTAACAGGCGTGGCCGCCAGGATCGTGGCCCTGCCATTACCAGTCTCGGCCCGGCCTTCCTGGTCTCCGCCCCGCCCGGCAGGTTGAGAGTCGTGACCACCGAGGTCACCTGTCACCTGCTGACTTGCGGAAAAGGAGCACAGCAATGCCCAGTGAGACCCTCAACCTCGCGGTGATCATCGGCAGTGTCAGGGAGGGCCGGTTCGGCCCAGTAGTCGCGCGATGGTTCGTCGAGCAGGCCGTGCAGCACGGCCAGTTCACGGTGGACCTGATCGATCTCGCGGATACGCCCCTGCCGCTCGAGCTGCCGCCCGTGCCGCCGGCGCTCGAGCCCGACATGGTCCGTCCCGCCGAGATGGCGGGCCTCACCCGGCGGATCGCGGCCGCAGACGCGATCGTCGTGGTGACGCCGGAGTACAACCGCAGCTTCCCGGCCTCACTGAAGGCCGCCATCGACTGGCACTACACCGAGTGGCAGGCCAAGGCGGTCGGTTTCGTCGGCTACAGCGGGGGGAGCGGCGGCATCCTGGCGATGGAGCAGCTGCGCCAGGTCTTCGGCGAGTTGCAGGCCCACACGGTCCGCGACTACGTCACCTTCCCCCGGTACTACGAGCTCTTCAGCCCCGACGGCATCCTCAGGGACCCCGAGGGCCCCAATGGTGCCGCGAAGGTACTGCTCGACCAGCTCCTGTGGTGGGGCTCGGTCCTCCACGACGCCCGGCGCGACCGCCCGTACACCACCGCGCATTAGGGAAGGACTGTCATGCGCGGTGCGAGGGTGCGGGCGCCTGCGGCGCGCTGATGGGCGCGGCAGGAAGTCGAGTCCAACCCCCACCGCGCCCCACGTTCCTCGGCAGCTGCGGCTCCAGTCGAGCCCACTCCTGGTCCGACAGATGATCCCGCCCCACACCGGCCGAAATGATGTGACGCCGACACAGCCACACGGCCCGTCGGACAGTGCCCAGTACCCGTAGGCCGCCTACCAATAGAGGCAGACGCGATGGAGGGCGCCACCCTAAAGGTGGTGGCTGTGCCCTCTCGCTGTTCCAACTGGCAGCCTCTGCCTCTGATGAAAGACGCGGGTTCTGTTGGCCCGATGCATCAGCCGGCACTGCGCCGCGCCATATGGCTATGTGCTTCCTCGGCTCCGCGGGGTGTGGAAGAACTCCACTAGCACTCGCCCCGCCACCTGACGCCGTAGATGACTTCGGTGTAGGGGGCAGTCCACTTGTATTCGCCTGGCCCCGGGTTGTAGTGAAGGCAACTGGTTACCGTGCCGTCTCCTTCGTACCAATACGTCATGTCGACGTGGTCGGCCCCGGGCAGGCGGTACCCATTGTTGAATACGGACCGGAATGCCACGCTCCCGCTCCAGTTGCCTGCCGTTTTCAGAACCAGGGTGCCTGTCTGGTCCGGCCCGCTCCAGGCACAGAAGTACCCCTTGGGGCAGCCGGCCGGGTTCGGCTCGGCGGAGGCGGTGGGCGCTAACGCGATGACGCCGAACATAGCGGCGGACGCGGCAAGGGCCGCAGTAATCCCTTTGCGCATGTGTCTCTCCTTCACTTGTGGCTGCCTTCATTCTTCGGGCCCAGATCGAAGACGCGCAAACACTTCAACGAAGCTGGAAGTGTCGCCACGGCCGAGGCAGATGGTGCTGGCCCGTGCTGAGCGAGTGTGAGTTGGAGGAGTCGTGAAGTGGATTTACGGTCAGGCCGCCCGGTCTGGGCTTGATCCGCTTTGACGGATATTTGAGATCAGGGGTTCTGCCCCGGAAGGGCTCACGCCACGGCGTCGCTCTGTACCGCGCGGCGGAGGGCAAGCGCACGTAGGCGGCGGTGGCCAGGGACCTCGCGATCAGTAGGGAGACGCTGCGTACGTGGGACGCAACGACACCGTCGAGTCGGCGCCCGCGCGTCGTGACGGATGCAGTTGCCGTCCTCACTCCGTAAGCTCGTATACGGGAGTGCTCGTCTGCGGGTAGGCCCGCTCGGCGCACGACGCCCCTCGCCTCCCGCTCCTCGAGGCGCTGGTTCAGCACGTTCCGGCCCGCCTTCGGGCTCGAAGCGTAGATCCGTGAAGCGCTTCGAGCCGAACATCAACTCTCGCGGACGACCGGGCAGGGTCCACCGCTTACCCATCAGATCCACATGACCACATACCTGATCGATCAGCTGCGCACCCCCGGCATACCGCAGGAGGAAAACCTGGCCTATCTGGAGCAGGTGGAGGCCACCACGGCGTCGTACGGAGGAATGTGGCTTGCGATGGACGCCGAGGTGTAAGTCCGCGAAGGCGCTTGGCCTGGCTCGGTGGTGCTGCTCGAGTTCCACGACATGGCGAAGGCCAAGGAGTGGTACAACTCGCCCGAGTACCAGAAGATCCTGCCATTGCGTACCGACCGCACGATCAGTGACCTGATCCTGGTTGACGGTGTCGGGCCGCACTTCACGCCCGCCGGCTACGCGCAGCAAATCCGTGCCGCGATCGGAGCGGCCTCCGACAACGGCAGCTGATCTTGCCGCTCGGCGTCATGCCGGGCGCCGGACACGCTGATCCGCGACGCATCGCTACTGATGCCCCTGACGTGGAGCCATCCATGACCACACCGCGGGACCTGATGATCGTCGCTTTGGACGAGACGTCCAGTCGCACTGTTGAGCCGGGCGATCTGTCGCTTGCGCTGGCGGGCGCCGAATTGATCGACCTCCTGGGTGCTCAAGCCATCAGACTGGACGACGATCACATCGTGCCGAGCCATCGGCAAAAAATGGCTGATCGCCTGTTGGACGAGGCCGCGTCGTCACTTGACCGACAACCGCCGTACGAGTCCGTCGACGACTGGCTGTGGCGCAGAGGCCGCGGCCTGTCCGCGGCGTATCTGGCAGCCCTTGAGGCGGAAGGTCAGCTCACTCGGCAACGCCGCCACCGCTGGATACCCTCCCGGACGAGCCAGATGGTGCTGGTCGATTCGCCCGATCGCCGCCTGGCGGCGAACCGCATGACATCGGATGAGCCCATCCTTGCCGCTCTTGCAGCGGCTGTCGGGATCCGCGACAAGCAGACTGGCGCCTCCCCGAGCGTGGCCGACGACGAGGTGGCGACAGCGCTCGCCGCCGTCAATGACGCGTTGAGGGAACTGGAGGTCGAACGGCAGCGGCGAGCTATCGACGAGGCGGCCTTCGACAACATTTGGCGAGGCGACTGACGACGGCACACGTGGCGATCCTGCCGTGCCGGTGCCGGTGCCGGTTACTGGCGCTGGACGCCGAGCGTGTGTGTCGTTTTACGTCCCGCCTCTCATCGACCACCAGCACCGCCTGATTGTTGTGCAGATGCTCCACCATGTAGCCGCACACCTCGTAAGGCACCAGATCGGCATTCCGTTTGGCCCGGCCGAGCAGGTGCCGTACCCGGTCCGGAGTCGCCCATGCGGGCGGCGGCGGGCAGCAGTCGGTAGCGGAGCTTCTTCCGCTCGGCAGTGGCCAACTCGCCGTCCAGCAGGAGTGCCTGGGTCCAGGCGATCAGGTCGATGGCTGCCAGGGTCAACTCCAGCCACGCTGCGTTGGTCCCGAAGCTCAAGCGGCGGCGCTGCCACCGCAAGAGCAGTAAGACCACGTTCAAGGTCGTGTACGCCGGTCACCAGCCTGCCCGCTGAGCCGGCCGACCCGGCCCGACTCGCGTCCATGATCCGCGGTCATTGGGCCGTGGAACCCCTGCACCACATCCGCGATGTGACCTTCGGCGAGGACGGCTCCCAGCTTCGTACCGGCAACGCGCCCCGCGCCACGGCGACCCGGCGCCACCTTGCCATCGGCGCCCCGCGCGCCGTCGGTGCGGCTGCGATGCCCTGACTTGGCGAGGCCGGACCGTTCCGCGATATGCTTGAAAGGAATCCATGCGCCCGCCGGTCCTTCCTCGAGCAGTTCGACCGCAGCGGCCCAAATTTGATTCTGTCGCTCGAGGTTGTGCCGCTCCCAGCGCATCGTGACCCGTTTCGACATTCGACGAGTGTATCGAGCCGAATGTCCGCAATCGAAAAAGTATGTTCGCAGCCCTACCTGCAACAATCAGATCGGGGAGATGCTAGCGGCGCCACGCGCTGGTTGATCGAGTTCGGTAGGCGGTCCGTCGCACGATTATCGTCGTGAGGGAGATCAGTTCCCATGGACCTCAACACCATCACCGAAGTCATCCGGCGCCCGTCCGATCGGCCAGGCGTGGACTGGCGCGAAGGCGACGCTTGGCTCGCAGGTGGAACGTGGCTGTTTTCCGCGGAGCAGCCAAGCCTGCGCCGCCTGATCGATCTGACAGCGTTGCGTTGGGATCCCCTCTTCCCGAGCGACGCGGGCCTCGAAATCGGCGCAACGTGCACCATCCGCGACCTGTATACCTTTGCGCCGCTAGGTGATTGGATCGCGGGCACCCTTTTCGCGAAAAGCTGCGAGGCGTTCTTGTCCTCGTTCAAAGTCTGGAACTCGGCGACCGTCGGCGGCAATATCTGCATGTCTTTGCCTGCTGGCCCAATGATCACGCTGACGGTCGCACTCGAGGCAAAGTACGAGCTGTGGGCTCCTGACGGGTCCGCGCGCATCGTCGATGCCCTCGACTTCGTGACCGGCAACAATCAAAACATTCTTACTCCCGGGGAAATCTTGCGGCGCATCGACATTCCAGCGCGTGCCCTGAGGAAACGCACCGCGCACCGCCGCTTCACGCTGACCCAGCTCGGCCGTTCGACGGTATTCCTCATCGGTACTCAAAGGCCAGGAATGAGCGACCTGCTGCTCACCGTCACAGCCGGCACTACACGGCCTGTGCGTATTGCTTTCGACGCCATGCCCGATGCCCGAACTCTGCAGCAGAGCATCGACGTTGTCCCAGCCGACGTGTGGTTCGCCGATCCCAACGGGTCCCCCGACCACCGTCGCCACCTGACAAAGCACTTCGCGGAGGAGATTCGTCGCGAACTCATAGCTGGGGGCTTGGCATGACATACATCGTGAACGGCACGAGCTTCGACGAAGAACCAGACCCCGGCCAGTGCCTGCGCACATTCCTCCGCTCACTCGGCCTCTATGGCGTCAAAAAGGGTTGCGACGCAGGCGATTGCGGCGCATGCACGGTGTGGTTGGACGGCAGTCCGGTGCACAGCTGCATCACCCCTGCTTTCCGCGCGGACGGTCGCGAGGTGACTACGATCGAGGGTCTCGGATCACCCGGCAACCTGCATCCAATGCAGCGACAGTTCCGCGACGCCCCGGGGTTCCAATGCGGTTTCTGCACCGCAGGGATGATCATGACGTCGGCAACGTTCACCGAGGCCCAGAAAGAGGACTTGCCACGGGCGTTGAAGGGCAACCTCTGCCGCTGCACCGGCTATCGAGGGATCGAGGATGCCGTGAAGGGCGTCGCCGGCGTGGAGACAGCCGCGCCAGGAAAGGCCGTCGGGACGAGCGTCGGTGCGCCGGCAGCCAACGACGTGGTAACCGGTCGCGCCGAGTTCACGATGGACACCCACATCGAAGGCATGCTGCACCTCAAGGTGCTGCACTCACCACACGCGCACGCCCGGATCGTCTCGATCGACAAGACAGCTGCACTCGCAGTTCCCGGCGTGCATCGGGTCTACACCTGGGAAGATGTGCCGCGCAAGCCTTTTACTACGGCGATCCACAGCGACCATCTTGTCGATCCGGGCGACACCTTCATCCTCGACAACACGGTCCGCTTCGTCGGCCAACGCGTCGTTGCGGTCCTGGCCGACACGGTCGGGGCGGCAGAGGAGGGCTGCCGAAGGGTCGTCGTCGAATACGAGGTAATGCCGGCAGTATTCGACCCTGAAGAGGCAATGGCCGAGGGGGCGCCACAGCTGCACGGCGCGGACGATCCATTCGTCTGTGATCCCGTCCACAACATCTTGCTCGAGATCCATTCGCACATCGGCGATATCGACGCGGGGTTCGCCGAAGCAGACCTGATCCACGAAGGCACGTACTCGTCACCGCGAGTGCAACATGCGCATCTCGAGACCCACGGCTCCATTGCCTGGATGGAGAACGGCCGTCTGAACGTCCGCACCAGTTCGCAGTCACCGTCGATCGGGAAAGTCAAACTCGCCCATCTGTTCGCGCTGCGCCCGGACCAGCTCCGCGTGTTCTGCAAACGCGTTGGCGGCGGTTTCGGCGGCAAACAGGAAGTGATCTCGGAGGATCTGGTCGCACTCGCCACCCTGGACACCGGGCGACCCGTCTGCTTCGAGTACACCCGCGAGGAGGAGTTCACAACGGCTTCGCCACGACATCCGATGACGTTGACGGTCAAGCTCGGCGCGAAGGCGGACGGAACACTCACGGCGTTCCAGGTCCGCAATGTGTCGAACACGGGCGCCTACGGCAACCACGGCGGCGAAACGCTGTATGCAGGCGGCGCTGCCGTCATGATCTACCGCTGCCCCAACAAGAAGTACGACGCGTTCTCCGTCTATACGAACACCGTTCCGAGCGGGGCACTGCGAGGTTACGGGATGACGCAACCGGCGTTCGCCGTGGAATCGGCGATGCACGAACTGGCACTCGCCTTGCACATCGATCCGCTCGAACTGCGACGACGCAATATCGTGCGACCGGGTGATCCGCTCGTCGCCATGCATGAAGGCCCCGACGACGTGATGTTCACCGAGGACGGACTCGCGAAGTGCATCGATCTAGTGAATGACGCCATGGCCCGTACAGCCGATGAGCCGTCCCCCGGCCCCGAGTGGCTCGTCGGGACCGGCGTCGCGAGTTCATTGCACGAGACCGCGCCCCCGACCGAACACATCTCCGAGGCCTGGGTCACGCTGGGCGACGACCTCATGTACGAGTTGGCCATCGGAACAGTCGAATTCGGCGAGGGTACGTCGACCGCGCATGTCCAGATCGCGGCCAACCAGCTGGGCACGACGCCGTCGCGGATTCGCCTGGTGCAATCCGACACCGACCGCACGGGATTCGACACCGGCGCCTTTGCGAGTGCAGGCCTTTTCGTTTCGGGCAACGCGGTACTTCGAGCGGCCAATGCTGTGCGCGACCGCATCCTGGAATTTGCTGCCGCGCACACGGGTATCCATCTCGTGTTGTGCTCGATGGACGACGAGGTTGTCGTCTGCGGCGACCAGCGCGTGTCGTTGGCCGAGCTCGTCGCATTGGCCCGAGCGCGCGGAATTCGATTCACCGCCGCCCGCAAGGCCTACGGCTCACCCCGAAGCGTCATTTCCAATACGCAGGGGTTCCGCATCGCTGTCCATCGGGTGACGGGTGAGATCCGTATCCTTTACAGCGTCCAGGCGACCGACGCCGGCGTAGTCATCAACCCCGCACAAGTCCGGGGACAGGTAGAAGGCGGTGTCGCCCAGGGAATCGGCTTCACATTGACCGAGAATTACCACGTCGACGCGAACGGTGTCATGGTCAACCCGAACTTTCGCAACTACCGCATCCCCACCTACGCCGATATCCCCCGCACTGAGGTGCTCCTGGTGGACTCGGCGGATTCCGTTGGGCCCATGCGGTCGAAGGGGATGGCGGAAAGCTGTATCAACCCGGTGGCCCCCGCGTTGGCGAACGCGCTCCACGACGCCACGGGCGTCCGCTACCGCGCGCTGCCCCTGACTCCGGAACGAATTTACAGCCGGCTCAGCGAAAACCAGTCGGTGCCGACGGCCTGAGCAGATGAACACCGAAAAGCGGTCTCGCCCGACTGCCGGCCGCAGTCGCCGCGATACGCGAGGAGCTGGTCACCTTCCGCGACGAGCACGGCCGCGAGCTGTTCGACCTCCCCGGTGCACCGCGCCCCGACCTCGACGCACCCGCCCCCGTGCGGTTCCGGCCGGCTGTCGACAACGCGATCCTCGGCTATATCACGGCCGCAGCCGGGTCATCGACGACGCCGACCGCGGCCTATCGGTTATCGGCGCTCGCGTTGTCCTGTTCGACGGCCGGGTCGCCGCGACCTGGAGTGTCAAGGCCGGCACCGTGATTGTCTCCCCGCTACGCGCCCTTCTCCCCAGCCGACCGCACCACCGTCGCCGAGCAGGGGCGGGCGCTGGCGTCGTTCCTCTCCGACACCGACAGCCACCGCGTACGGGTCGCCGCGTCTTCCCGCTGAGCGGTACACAGCGAGGTCCCCTTCCCCGCTGTGCCGTGCCGTGCCGGGGCGGCGGGCAACTGTCCGACTACCTGGGCAGTTTCGCCGTGCGCTCCGGATGGGCGGCGCAGACGCGTCGGCGAAGTGCGCCTGTGGCACTAAGAACCGTGGGTAGGGGTGGATCTCACCAGCGTCCGGACTGAGCGGCAAGGGAGCGCGTAGCCAGGGTCGGCTCAGCCGGTGCTTTTCGCGGGGCCTCCAGGGCCTGCACGACCTCTGGGTTCTCAACTGATGGACGACGCGCTGAAGTAGAGCCTGTTGCGAGCTCGTCAGCAGCGGCTGGTTGACGCATGACCGTGCCGTCGCAACAGCACGATCGACGGGCCGGACCCAGGTGGTGCCCAGGCCCCGCCCGTCCTTTCATCCTTACAGATCGAGCTGGAACTGGAGCGCCTCGTGCGTGGGGTGGTAGCCGAGGCTGTCGTTGATGTGTCTCATGAATGTGTTGTTGTCGGCGGTGTCCGTCAACAGGCCGCCGAGGTCCGGGTAGCGCCCATGGGCCTGGCTGATCGACTCAGCCTTCATCCATCGGCCGAGGCCGTGCCCGCGGTGTTCGGGCAGCACGCCAGTGCCGTAGTGCTGGCCATCGCCCTTGCCATTGCCGGGCACGACCAGTTCTGTGAACCCGGCGATCGAGCCGTCGGACTTGTCGATGGCGACGACAGTGTGCAGCAGATCGCCGCGCTCTTCGACGGCCTGCGCCACGGCCCGGACCCGGTCCACGTCCCAGGTCACGGTGCCGTAGTCGGTGTCGTCCATGGCGCGGCGTGAGGCGGCGAACGTCTGGGCGATGTCGTCGGGAACGGTTCCCTGCCACGACGCCAGCCGGTAGCCGGGACGCGGACGCTCAATGATCTCGGCGAGCGTGGTGATGTCCACGTCGGCCAGTGACAAGCGGGTGAACTTCAGCGTGAGGACCTTGCGGAAGCCTCGGGCCGACAGAAACCGGTCCCCAGGAGTCCCGGACTCGGTCTGTGCGATGACGCAGCGTCTGGCGTCGTCCCGGGCGGCTGCCACAGCGACGTCGAGAAGCCGGGAACCGACACACTTGCGCCGCTCCGCCGGATGGACATGGATGGTCAGTTCGGCCAGGTGCTTCTGCCCGGCATCGGCGAACAGGCGTAGGAAAGCTGTCCCGACGGGTATGGCATCGGCGTCGCTCGCCAGCCAAACAAGACGTGGGCTGTACAGGCTGACATCGGGGTCGGTCAGTGGGGTGATGTGAAGCGACAAGGTGTCTCCGCCGTGAGGAGGTGGCGAATTTCAGTACGCGGAATCAATCGCTGGGCACTCCTGCGCATGTGCTCCACACCTCCTTGTCGACGGCGCTGGTCCGGAACAGCAGGGACGTCCGGGAGAACGTAACCGCTCCGCAGCCCCTCTGCAAAGGGATATCGGGGGCTGTTGCGACCGCGTGGTCGCAGCCACTCGCTCATGGCCGCGACCACGCGGTCGCCTCGTAGCGGACGGCGGGCTTGTTGTATCTCGTGGCCACGGCCCGGTGGCGCTTGACGGGTTGATTCCGCACTCAGCTTCTGCGACTTTGCCCCCACGGTTCTCTGGAGTGAGGTCAAGGTCAATGAGAAGCGACGCCTGTGATCACACGGGCGTCGCGTTCCCTTGTGCGATAGCGTCGAACTGTTTCCCGCCTTGAACAGCCACCCCACATCTGGTGACAAGGAGACTGAGTGTCCCGCGCACTGCGGCAGTTGGCTCTGCCGGCCGCCGCCGTTCTGCTGGCCTGCTCGGCCTGTACTGACTCAACGCCGACAGACAAGCCCACCTCCCACACCACTGCCTCACCGGGCGCGGCCGGCGTCGGCGACACGCTCTTTCCCCGGCTGGGCAACGGTGGATACGACATTGCCCACTACTCCCTCACTCTCACCTATCAGCCCGACGAGAACATGCTGAAGGCCACAGCAGTGATCACTGCGCGGGCCACCCAGTCGCTGAGCTCCTTCAACCTGGATCTGCACGGCCTCTCCGTGCGCAAGGCCACGGTCAACAAGCATGCGGCACAGACCGTGCGCCGCGGTGACGAGCTGATAGTGACGCCATCAGGCACAGTCGGCCGAGGCCAGAACTTCACCACCGTGATCGTCTACGACGGTGTGCCGGAAACCATTGAGGACTCGAAAGGGGCGACGGAAGGCTGGATGGAGACCGACGACGGTGCGGTGGGGCTGGGAGAACCCACAGGATCCATGGCCTGGTTCCCCGGCAACCATCACCCCTCCGACAAAGCCGGCTACGACATCACCATCACTGTCCCCGCGACACTGAAGGCCATCTCCAACGGCACGCTGAAACACCACACAGCGAAAGGAGGATGGGCGACATATGCGTGGAGCAGCCCCGAGCCCATGCCCAGCTATGCCGCAACCGTCGCGGTCGGCGACTTCGACATCAGCGAGACCGAGAGCGGTGGCCTGCCCGTGTACGTGGCGACAGACCCAGACGAAAAAGACAAGGCACAGCGCATACCTTCGCTGGTGAGCGAAGCGACCGCCTGGGCGGCCACGCGATTCGGCTTCTACCCGTTCGCATCCACCGGTGCCATCGTCGACCACTTCCCCGAGCTGGGCTACGACGCCCTCGAAACACAGACCAGGCCCTACTTCCACCAGGCCCCGGACGACAAGCTGGTCATCCACGAGATTGCTCACCAGTGGTTCGGCAACTCGGTGACGCCCCGCTCGTGGAAGGACATGTGGCTCAACGAAGGCTTCGCCACCTACGCAGAATGGCTGTGGGAAGAAGAACAGGATGGCAACACAGCCCAGGAGACCTTCGACGCCTTCTACAACGGCACTCACCCGGAGAGCGAAGGCATCTGGGACTTTCCCCCGGCAGCTCCGCCCGCTCCGGAACAGGTGTCCGACCCGCCGGTCTACGGCCGAGGAGCCATGACCCTGCATCAACTCCGCAAAGCAGTAGGCGACAAGACCTTCTTCTCCATACTGCGAACGTGGACTGAGGAGCACCGGCATGGAGGCGCCCAGTCGGCGGACTTTATCGACCTGTGCCGCAAAAAGTCCGGGCTGGCCCTCGATGCTCTGTTCAACGATTGGCTCTACAAGCCAGGAAAGCCGTCCCGGGCACGCCCTTGAACTGATCGTTTCCCGCGGTGAATCCGACCACCCGCGTCGGTGAGTGCTCTGTTCAACGGGCGGGCGGTCCGGTCCCTGTTCGCCGTCCCCTGCAGCCGACGCCAAGGGGCGTCGGCGGCCTGCGCTCGGTTCATTGATGAACCGCTGACGTGTGTCGGTCATCTGTGACGTCGTCCTGACGGGGCGCGTCATGAATTCGTGAAGATGCGGCCACCACGCGACAAGAAGGCGCCAGCGCCAAGCAAGGCCGGCCGGATACGGGTCCACCCTGAGCGGACCTGGAACAAAGGAGCTCACCCGCATGTCCGCCATGACCACCGAGGCCAGCACCGCGCCCAGCGCTGAGGAGCCCCCGGATACCGGGGCCCGTCACAAGCTGACCGCTGTCACCGGCCTCGCCGCGCTCTCCCTCGACGCGATGGCTTCGGTCGCGTACGGGCCCGAGGCGATCGTGCTGGTCCTGGCCGCCGCCGGCGGCTACGGGCTGGGCTTCACGCTCACCGTCACACTCGCCATCGCGGGACTGCTTGCGGTGCTCGTTGCCTCGTACCGGCAGGTGATCGCGGCCTTCCCGGACGGGGGTGGGAGCTACGCGGTGGCCAAGGCGCATCTGGGAGCCCGTACGAGCCTGGTCGCCGCCGCGTCCCTGGTCCTGGACTACGTGCTCAATGTGGCTGTCGCCGTCACTGCGGGCGTCGCCGCGCTGACGTCGGCCTTCCCGGAGCTGTACGACGACCGGCTATGGCTGTGCCTCGGCGTGCTGGTCCTGATCACAGCAGTGAATCTGCGCGGGATCGTGGACTCGGCGCGTGCGTTCATCGTGCCGACGGTTGTCTTCATCGGCTCGATCCTCGTGCTCATCGCCGTCGGCCTGTTCCGCGACGCCCCCCTCTCCACCGAGGCGGCCGTCGGTCACGCCTCCGTTCTGGCCGACAATGCCACCACCGTCGGCGCACTGCTTCTGCTGAAGGCCTTCGCCTCGGGCTGCTCGGCGCTGACCGGCGTCGAGGCCATAGCCAACGCCGTACCCTCGTTCCGCGCTCCGGCCGCCCGCCGCGCCCAGCACGCGGAGGTCGCGCTCGGCGCCCTGCTCGGCGTGATGCTGATCGGCCTGTCCGTGCTGATCTCCCGCTTCGGGCTGCAGCCGGTCGAGGGCGTGACCGTACTCGCGCAGCTCGCCGACGCGTCTGTCGGCCACAACTGGGCTTTCTACGTCATCCAGTTCGCGACCATGACGCTGCTCGCGCTCTCCGCCAACACCTCCTTCGGCGGTCTGCCGGTGCTGCTGAAGCTGCTCGCCCGCGACAACTACCTGCCGCACGTCTTCGGGCTGAAGGCCGACCGGCAGGTCCACCGACACGGAGTGCTCACCCTCGCCGGTGTCTCCGCTGCGCTGTTGGTCTTCTCCGGTGGCGACACCAACACCCTCGTGCCGCTGTTCGCGATCGGCGTCTTCGTCGGCTTCACCATCGCGCAGACCGGCATGGTGCTGCACTGGCGGCAGGAGCGCGGCCCGAAGTGGGCGGGCAAGGTACTGCTCAACGGACTGGGCGCGGTGCTCACCGGAGTGAGTGCGGTCGTCGTCGCCGCCACCAAGTTCCACGATGGCGCCTGGCTGATCGTGGTCGCCCTGCCCCTGCTGGTCGCCGTATTCGAGTGCATCCATCGTGCGTACGGGAAGATCGGCGAACGCCTCGGCGTCGGCCGCATCCCCGAACCGCCGCACTGCGACCACTCGTTGGTCATTGTTCCGGTCTCCTCTCTGACCCGTCTCACCAGCGAGGCCCTGACAGCGGCGGTGTCCCTGGGCGACGAGGTCCGGGCGGTCACGGTCTGCCACCCGGACGCGGAGGACCGCGCCCAGACAGAGGCGCTGGAGCGCGACTGGGCGCTGTGGAACCCGGGCGTGGAGCTGGTGCGCGTGTCGTCGGACCGCCGCACGCTGGGCCCCCCGGTCGCCGTGTACGTACGGGAGTTGGCGGCAGCCGAGCCCGGCGCCCGGGTCACCGTGCTGATCCCGGAGGTCGAGCCCGCGCATCTGTGGCAGCGGGTTCTGCAGAACCAGCGTGGTGCGGTCGTGGCGCATGCGGTGCGTCGTGACACGGACGCGGTGATCTGCCGACTCCGCTTCCGGCTGGGCTGAGCTGCTTGTCAGGCAGCCCGCCGCGCCCGGGGTGCGGCCGTCTGTCCGGCTGCGTGGTGGCCGAGGCGGCGGGGCGAAGCGGGCCGTGGGCCGGCGCGACCCGTTGTCGGTGCCGTCCGTCATGATCGGACGCATGAACGAGATCGACACGGCCGCCACCCGGACCCCCCGCACGTGGAGCGGATTCGCCGCATCCGCCGCCCTGCAGGGTCTCGTCGGGGCCTCGGGCTGCTGGAACGACGACTCCTTCGCCGACATCAGGCGCATCGGCCGTTACATCGAAGGCAGTTGGGCACCCGAGCCGGGCGAACGGGAGGTCCGTCCGCCCGCGGCGGGCAGCTGGACGGAACTCATAGGGCGCACGGGCGCACTCGCGCTGCGCGCGGCCGCCCCCGCGACCCGGCCGGAGCGCCGCGAGGTGCTGCTCGACTTCCTGGAGATGTGGGCGCGGACGCCGTTCGCCGACCCGGCCTACCGTTTCCGCCTGGGCCGGCTCGCCGGAACGACCTCGTTCACCGTCCGCGACCACCAGGGCGCCTCCTTCGGCCTGCACCTGCCGGCCGCGCGCGAGACTCGCTACTTCGAGGCCGTGCTCCCAGGTGGCGAGGCCGCCCCGCGTCCCGAGGAACCGCTCTACGTCGTGGACTGCCACCGCGGGTGGGGCACTCCGGCGCAGCTCCTGCGCCTGGTGGAGCTCGTCCGGGAGCGCGGCCCGGTCGCCTGGGACGTGGACGCGGCCCTCGCCCTGAGCGAGGCGACCGGCCTGAGCCGCCCCGCTGCGGCCCTCGTTCTGGCGGGCAACCCCGGTGCGGGCGGCTACTACACGCCCTTCCTCGACGAGCACGAGCGCGCCGCGTTCGGCTTCAAGGCCGGCGAACTCGAATCGGCGCGCGCCGAGTTGTCGATGCTGCACGACGACGAGCGGCTCGCCCTGCTCGCCGACGTGATGCCCGCGGACCCCGTGGACCTGTGGGGGCCGGGCGGCCTCGCCCGCGTCGCGGAGCGCACCGCCGCGGCCTGGGCGGATCAGCACGGCGCCCGTCCGCACGCGCCGTGGAGCACCTGGCAGGCCGCGGTCGCCCTGGAGACCCGGATGCCGGCGACCCACCTGTGCCACCTGTTCCTCGACCCCGCGAACGCCACCCTGCCGCCGGGCTTCTACCTGCGGGCCTGGCCCTGCCCGTCCGAGCACCGCCACCTGCGCACCGCGTGGGACGTCATGGGCGACTACGACGCCGAGACCGTCGCGGACGCCGTCTTCGCCGGCCTGCCGTGGGCGTACGCGGACCTCCCCGCCGGGGACCCCCTACGCACCGGGGCGCCGGAGGCCGTCCACCACCTGCGCAAGGTGCTGGCCGGCCGCGACTCACCGGCCCGGGTCCTCCGCTCGGGCGTGATCCGCGGCAACCGGGGGAGCCGGCGCTGGGACTGGCTGGCGGACGGCACCTGCGATCGCGTCATAGCCCGCATGACCGCCGACGACCTGCCTCCGGGCCGCTACGAGTCCGACCCGCGCGCCTGCGCCCCCGACCTGGTCGCCGACGTCGCCGCCACCCTCGACCTGCCCGAGGACGCCGCCGCCCTCTACCTCCAGCTCCTGCTGCTCCCCGTGCCGTCGGACCGCAACGTGCGGCGCTGGAACGCCTGGACAGCGGCCCGCCACAAGGCGGCCGCGGCGGCTCTGGTGGCGCGCGGCCTGGTGGTGGAGGACCGCCGGGCCCGCGCGGGACGCACGCTCTTCCTGCCCGGCCCGTGGGCGCACGCCAAGAAGCCGCTGCCGCCGATGGAGTCCTGGAAAGCGCCCCTGATCGGCGCGCAGCTGAGCGCCGACGGGAGCGAGGTGAGGGCCTTCGAGCTGCTCCCGGGCACGCTCCCCGAGCTGTTCACCGAGGCCTGGCGGCTGGTCCGCAGGGGGGAGGGGCCGACGGCCTGACCGGTGGCGGTCTGGGAGAGCGACTCCAGGCGGCCCGGAGTGCGGCCCGCGCCGCACTCCGGGCCGGCCGCGCGGGCGATCTCCCCTCGACCGCCCCCATGGTGCACGCCCCGTTCCCGCCTTTTGCCCGGATGGACTCGAACACCCACGAGATGTGCAGGAGGCCCCTGTTCTCATGGCCGGCCAGCCAGAAGATCACCCGACCGGGAAGCCATACTCGATCCCACGCTCACCCTGATCGAGAGAGCAACGACTTGTCAGTGACGCATCGGAAGAGAGGCGTCCGGGCCTTTCTGAGGGGGCTCACTGAGCAGTGGGAGCCGACCCGATGTCAACTACTCGTGCCCACGCGGGCGGCGAGTCCGGCTCGTAATCGGGATCGTCCTCGTCCCACGACCGGACTGCATGCTGCCGAGGGAACAGACCCACCACCGTCCGGCACGGTGGTCGTGTGCCCGGCCAGGGCGTCTGGCCGTCGGTCAGGACCACGATGACATCGGGGCGGGGCTGCGCTCGGAGCGCCTTGGCGAAGCCCGTGCGCAGATCCGTACCCCCGCCGCCCACCAGCGGTATTCCCTCGGCACGGCACAGCGGGTGTACGACCCGGGCCGCCGCGTCGCACGACAGCACGGTGATCAGGTCGCGACGGCCGCCCACGGCACGGGAGATCGCGGCAACCTCGAGGAGCGCGCTGCCCAGTTCGGTGTCACTGACCGAGCCGGATGTGTCTATGACCACGGAGACCCGAGGCGGCCTGCGCCGCAGGCTCGGCAGAACAGCGCCGGGCACCCCGGCCGAGCGCCGCGACGGCCGGCCGTAGGTGTAGTCCTCGCCTGCGCCGGGGCCGGAGGCTGCCGAGCGGACCGCCGCGCCCAGCAACGCCCGCCACGGCTGCGGCGGGTGGAACGCCTCCTCCGCCCACCGCTGCCACCCCTTCGGGGTGTTCCCCGGACGGGCGGTGATGCCCTGCGCCACCCGGAACCGGACCGCGTCCCGCTCCTGCTCGCTGAGGCCGTGCGCGCCGTCCGGTCCCAGCTCCCACTCCCGTTCCAGTCCGCCGGCGCCGCTGCCGCAGTCCAGCCAGGCCATGCTCTGCGTACGCGGCCCGAGCCGGAACTGGCGCAGATAGTCCTCCATGAGCTCCCCCTCGGGCAGCCCCAAGGACACCGGTTCGACAGCACCTTCGGGCCGGACCAGCCCGTCGCCGAACACGTCGTCGTTGATCTCGCAGTCCGCGGCGATGTTCATCCGCAGCCGTTCCCCCGGGCCGCTCAGCCCGTGCTCCCGCGCGACCCGGTCACTGCGCCCGTGGTGGTCGCGCAGCAGGTGCGACACCTCGTGCACCCATACCCCGGCCAGTTCCTCCTCCGGCGTGCGGTCCACGAACGCCGGTGAGACGTAGCACCGCCAGTGCCGGTCGACGGCCATCGTCGGTACCAGCCGCGACTCGACGGTGTGCAGGGCGAACAGGGCCGTAGCCAAGTAGGGCCGGACCCGGACGGCGTGCAGTCGGGCGGCGAAGAGCTTGTCGAGGTCCAGTGTCCCCGGTGCGACCGGGATCATCGGCCGGCCTTCGCGGCGACCGCGGCCCGGGCTGCCGCGTGGTCTGCTCGCCGGGACAGGGAAACCACTCCGGCGAGCCGCTCGATCGATGCAGGAACGTCCCAGTCCTCCCGGCGCAGTGTGGCGAGGGTGGTCGCGGGGACGACCACCAGGTCGGGGGCGCCGGTCTCCAACGCCCGGACCAGGAGCGCCCACGCTGCGTCCCAGCGGGACTTCTCCGGGCGCTTGCGGACCGCGTCCACGACACCGTCGAGCACGGCTTGGCGCAGATCCCCCCGCTCGGGCAGGGCGGCACTCGCCGGGTCGGCGAGAAGTACCTCGGGGTCCGGGAGGTCCATCCGGTCCAGGCCGGCCAGCAGCTCCAGTCCCGGACCGTCCCCCACGGTGCCCCTGACCAGGAGGGCAAGTACTTCCCGGGAGGAGTCGGCCGCGGTCGCGAAGGCGATCAGGCACAGGGCCATCTCCCAGCTTCGGGGTGACGGCCAGGGTCCGCCCCGGCGCGTTTCATTGCTGGGCAGTTGGTGCACGAGTTTGGGGCGGGCGGTGAGGAGCCCGCACACCGCGCGCCGCGCGAAGTCCACGGCCTCCGGCAACTTCTCCGGGGCGAGCCGTGGCAGTGTTGCCCGGGGCCACGTCCCACCGAGGCCGCGTACGACGACCTCGTGATCGTGGGTCCACTGAAGATGAACGAACCGGTTGGCCAGCGGCGGGCTCAGCTCCCAGCCGTCGGCCGCCGAGGATCGCGGATTGGCGGCAGCCACGATCCTGACACCGGGCGGCAGTTGCAGGGCGCCGATCCGCCGCTCCAGTACGAGCCGGAGCAGGGCGGCTTGAACGGCCGGTGGTGCGGTGGACAGCTCGTCCAGGAACAGCAGCCCTCGGCCGGCCCGTACCAGGCGCACTGCCCAGTCGGGCGGGGCCATCGGGACACCCTGTTCCGCGGGATCGTCTCCGACGATGGGCAGGCCCGAGAAGTCGGACGGCTCGTGAACACTGGCGATCACTGTGGTCAGCGGAAGGCCCAGGGCCGCGGCAAGCTGTGTAAGGGCCGCGGTCTTGCCGATCCCCGGCTCACCCCACAGGAGCACGGGCAGGTCGGCGGCCACGGCCAGAGTCAGGGCCTCCAGTTGTGTGTCGGGGCGCGGTTCGGTGGTTGCGTCGCGCAGCAGGGTCAGCAATTCGCCGGCGACGTCGAGCTGGGAGGCGTGGGCTGGGTCGGAGACGGTGCCGGTAGCAGCGAACGGGAAGCATGTGGGCATGTGTGATCACCTATGGGTTCGTGGTGAGCCGAGTGGGTGCAGAGGGACGGAGGTCCCCGGTCAGCGAGAGGTCGCGTGGCGCGGGTGCGAGCGTTGGTCACGGGGACGGTGACGATCCGGGCGGATGCGGCCAGGTCCGGGACCGATCAGACCTGACCTGTACAGCCCGTATGTGATCCGCCGTAGCGCGGCAGTCTCCAGTTCGTCCCGCAGAGCGCCGGTGCGCAGCAGTGCGTCGGGGCCCAGCAGGCCCTCGACGACGGCCAGCGCACCGGCTGTGTCGCCATGGTCCAGGCGTTCGCGGACGCCGGTGAGGCAGTCCGGATGACGGTGCGCCTCGTCGATTGCCTGTAGGCAGGGGAGCGGAGTACCGGTCAGCGCGGCGAGCAGTTCCTCCCGCCGGATCTCGGCCGGGTCGTGGTCCAGCGGGGCCAGTACCCCGTTGACCAGGCCGATCCGGTGCTGAGCTCCCCGGCACTCCACGAGGCGCGGTTGTCCTGCCCGGTCCGGAGTCCGGGGCGGGCAGGCCGGCGAATGATCCGGTACCAGTGCCGAGGCGACAAGCGGGTGCAGCCGATCGGCTTCGATCGAACCGGTGCGGATCAGTTCCAGGTCGGGCAGCACCCAGGTTGCGGCGTCGGGCAGGACGGGCAGCGCGGAGGCGCTGCCATCTGTGGACGCCGCCGCGATCCGCAATGCGGGCGCTGCGCCGTCCCTGTCCGCGACCAGGTCCAAGACCAGCCGATGCCGGGCCCGGAACCGCACGGTGACGGTACCGGTGGACCGCCCTTCGGCGCGGAGCAGAATCCCCGTCTCGGCCGCCCACCGGTCAACGGCGCAGCGGTGCCCGTGCGGCACCGTCCCCAGCAGCTCCGGGTCCAGCACAGGGCGGCCTTCGGCGGGCCGCCGATCGGCCCCGGACCGGATCCGCAGCTCATCGGTCCTGCGCGCGTCCCACAGGTGGCGGTGCAGGTCGAGGCGGAACCGCTGGTTGGGACGGGGGTGCGGATGAGGGGAGGCGCCGGCCTCGTGGTCGGATCCGTCCCACAGTGCGAGACCGATCCGCTGTCCGGCATCCGCCCAAGCCGGCGGAGTCCGGGCCACGAGATGCATCGGGCTTGCGCCGTCACGCCCCGCGGCGTCGTGCCGAGCCAGAGAGATGGTCAGACCTGGGCGCAGCAGCCCGTTAGGAGCGATCCTCGGCATATGCCAACGCAACAGGTCGGGCGCCAGATGGCGGAGATCGGCCCGGACTTGGGCTGCGAGTTCCTGGCCGTGGGTGCGCGCCACGGACCGCAGATTGAGATCGACATCGACGCCTGCGGCGGCGCAGGCCCCTGCCCAGTCCCCGGCACAACGGCGGGCGGTCGCAGTCTCGATCATGGACGGCGGCACGGCGAACTCTCGCACGCGCAGCCAGAAGGAAAGGCGGGAATCCCCATTCGCGATCTGAGTGAGCATCAGCACTCACCTTGCGCGGACGGGACCCCCAATCTGCTCACAGAATGAGTCATCATCGCGGTGATCATATCGCTCCTTACCTCGATCTGCCAGGTGCCCCCGGTCGGAGCGAAATCCGGGCCCAGATAGCGGACGCGGAGCGCACGGACTGCGAGTCGGTCATCACGGCGGCTGTCGGCTCCGCTGATTGGTCCTCAACCCGTCGCACCCTGACGCACAGCCGGTCGTGGAACTCCGCCCGTAGGCCATGGCGCAACCAGCGGCGGAAGAAGTCGCAGACCCGGTCCCATGTGGGGAAATCGGCAGGCAGGGCATGCCACTTCACGCCGTTGTCCACGTGGTCGCGGATGGCGTCGAGCGTCTGGCGGCGGCAGTGGCCCTCCGGCTGCGGCCCCGGCCCTCCAGCCATGCGGGGGCCGGAAGCAGCGGCCGGACGACCGCCCACTCGGCGTCCATCAGGTCCGACGGGTAGCGTCGCGTACGCTCGCCACGGTCGGCCGCGTCCCCGTATACGTGGGCGAAGCAACCGCAAGGCCGAGCAGCGGAGTTGGACTCCGCCCAACAGAAACACGGAAGACGTCGACTCTACGAGATCGCGCGGATAGGTCAGGGGCATCGGCTGGGTCGGGTGTCCCAGCGGTGGCTGGTCCAGGCTTGGGCCAGTAGTCGGCGGACGATGATGATCGCGTTGGTGAGCACGATGCACGCCTCGATGACACGCGCCCTGCGCTCGGTGCAGATGGCAAGTTTCTCGACATGAGGTCAGGTCATTTCGCTGGCTCGACGCGGATGCGGCGGACGCGGCGGCGGGCCGAGTCATAGGCGCACGATGACCAATGCGGTGTCGTCGGTGACGCCGTCGGGCGGGAGCAGGTCGGCCAGCAGTGCGTCGGCGAGGGTTTCGGGGTCGGCCGCCTGATGGCGGGCCAGGGAGCCGGCGAGCCGCGCAAGGCCGGTGTCGATGTCTTCGCGACGGCGTTCGATCAGGCCGTCGGTGTACAGCACGAGGACGGCGCCCTCGGTGAATGGCGCAGCGGCCTGGACCCGGGGGCCGTGTTCGATGCGGGCGCCGAGTGGGGGGTCGGTGGCCTGGTCCAGAAACTCGACGGTGCCGTCCACCTGCAGGAGGGCCGGTGGGGGGTGGCCGGCGCTGCTGTAGGTGATGGTGTGGGTGCCCCAGTCGATGAACGTCTTGGCCACTGTGGTGTTCTCAGCGCCCTCGACGGAGCGGGCGTACAGCCCGAGGACTTCCAGAGCCCGGGCAGGACCGTCGACGGCACGGGAGGCGGCGCTGAGCGCGCTGCGCAGTTGTCCCATGACGCCGGCAGCGGACAGGCCGTGACCGACAACGTCGCCGACGGCGACCGCGATGCGGTCGCCGGGCAGGTCCACCAGGTCGTACCAGTCGCCGCACACGTTCAGCGTGCCGATGGCGGGCCGGTAGCGTACAGCCGCCCGGTGGCGCCCGACCGGGCGGGGGCGGGGCAGCATCGCTTCTTGCAGGCTCAGCGCGACTTCGCGGGCGCGGATGAGTTCGGTGACCTCCTCCACTCGGTGCAGCAGCAGCGCCACCCGCCCGTCCGAACCGATGACGGGGACGTTGATGAGGCTCCAGTACCGCTCGTCCCATACCCCAGGCTGGTCGGGGTCTTCCACGTCGACGCGCTCCAGCGCGATGGTGTCGCGCTCGCCGGTGTTTGCAGCCCGGCTCAGTGACGCCTCAAGGTTGCGCAGGACGGCCGCGGTGGGGTCGTTCGGGTTGTCGGGGACGTCGTCGGGCAGGTAGCGGCCGACCACCTGCTCGCGGGTGAGGCCGCGCATGCGCAAGAACCCGTCGTTGGCGTCCGTGTAAAGGAGTTGCGGGGTCAGTAGCGCCACCGCCCCCGGAAGGGCTTGGAACACCGCTGTGTAGTCGATCTCCGGTTCCGTCACGTCATTCCCGCCTCGACGCCGCCGCTCGTGTGTCTTTTCACGATAGGAGCGTGGAGCCAGGGCACCGGTGTTCCTCATGCCGTGGAGCCGGGCAGGTCACCCGGGCGGCCCTCGGCGGCTCGCAGGGGGGCTGAGGCCGTTGGTCGAAGCAGCCGGGTGGCAGCGAGGTCCTGATCTGCACCCGCAGAGTCGTCCAGGCTGACCAGGCAGCACGCCGCGCAGCGCCCACCCGGCCAAGGCGTGTATCGAATGTGCTGTTTACAGACACTCGTTGATGGCTGCGACGAGGATCGTCGCCCCTTGGCCTGGGCCTGCAGCTCGGTGAAAATCTGCTTCCAGGTATCCGTCCCGCTGCCATCGGCGGAATAGGTCGCACACCCGGCCCCGGAGCCGTCAACCGTCCGTACAGCCTGTGCGCCTTCGGCGCGGCACTCCTGAACGTTGGGGACGACCGGGCTGCGACGCCCTGAAGATGCGCCGGGCCCTTGGTGACCGGGCCCGCCTCGTCACGGTGGGACAGGGCGGCAACGGCGTATATCTGGGCAGCGGCAACGCGTCGGTGACCGGAAGGCCATCGAGTTCCTGTGGCATCCGGCACTGGATCGAGGAGAGCTACAAGCAGGTCAACAGAGATGGCGCAGCGGGCCGCAGCTGCCCACCGGCTCTTACTCCGGTGCGACATGGTGGTCCATGTGTTGAAGTTGACTCCACATGCACCCGTGATCCCGCGGTGGCCACCATTAATTAGCCTCGGCAGAATCGCCGTTACCGAATAGGGGCCGGTTCTCCGGCCGAAGGAGCCGACACATCCATGGAAGCCCAAGAGTCCACCGACATCTGGTTCCGGAGCCATCTGTCACTCGAAGAACTCGCGGCAGCGCTCGACGCGCGGGTTCACATCACCGACGTGGAGAACTACTGGGCGTGGGTCGAGGCCGACCTCGCGGGCATCGACATCAACATCTCACGCACCCACACCACGGCCCCCGGGAAGACCGATACCCGCATCTTCCGTAGCGGATATCCCTCATCAGCGTTTCCCGAGCGCACACTCCGCCACCTCGTCGCCCAGCTTCAGCACGTCGGTATAGACCCGATCTACCTGGGCAAGTGGAAATATCTGAACGGCAACGAGTTCGACCGCGTGGTCCATGAGGAGGCTACGGCTCAGGCGCCCAAGCTCGGGCAGTGATGCCTCCCGCCGCCGACACGAGCTCAGAAGATGCAACTGCACGAGCCAGTTCAGTCGCCCGCCTTGACCAGGACTTCTGCATGCTTGTCGGTTCATACTTGCCGGCCAGGGCGGATCCGACGCCGTCACGGGTCGGCAACACCCTGCCTATCAGGGGCGATGCCGGGCATCGAAAGGGGCTGGGAACGGGTGATTCGCCGCCCGAGGCGTCTCTGTCACCCGTGGGCCACATGCCTCAAGTCGGTGATCGAGTGCCGGGTACTAGCGTGCACTGCCGATGTTGCGATCGGCGTCGGAACCCTGGAGCATCAAGGTGGTCTCCTCGATGCGACTGAATCGGCCGTCGGGTGCAAGCTCGGCGAACACGTAAACCTCCATGCTCACCGTTGAGTCGTCCTCCTTCGTGATGTGCACGGTGTGCCGGTCGGCGTACTTGCTGCCGTCATACAGCTCGTCGTGAACCTCGACGTGGCCGCCGGCGACAATGGTGCGCACGTGGGTGATGTGCTCGACGAACCCGGCTCGGTCGTCCCACGTCCCGTCGGTGCGCTGGCGGTACTCCGGGGTGAAGTGGCGGTCGGCAGCCTCCTGCACGGTGAGGTCGCTGCTGAAGATCAGATCGGTGAGGGCGGCCTTTATACCGGTACGGATCACGGGACTTCCCTTTCGAGGACGAGAACGAAGAATGCGTGCGCCGTGCACGCTTCACCTTCACTGTAGCAGGCGATGCGTGCGCGGCGCACGCTATTCTTGGAGTGTGGAGAACGAAGTAGGACACGAGATCGCAGACGCGCTGGGCATCTTGCTGCGGCGCACCACTCGCGCACAGCTGCACAAGAAGCTCACCACGGGCATGGGCGAGGCGGTGGACGAACTGACGTACCCGGTACTCAGCGCACTTGCCCGGACCGGACCCCGCAGCGCGGCCGACCTGGCCCCCGACGTCGGAGTCGACCGCTCCGGCGTCACCCGCCGCGCCTCCCGGCTGGAGGCCGCCGGCCTCATCCGTCGCGAGACGGACCCCACCGACCGACGCGCACACCTACTCGTCCTCACCGAGCAGGGCGAACTCGCAGTGGCAGAACTGCGAACACGTCTGGCTGCCCACATCGTGGCGAGCCTGTCCTCGTGGCCGCCGGGCGAAGCCGAGACATTCGCCCACCACCTGCGCCGCTTCACAAGCGAAGGCCCGTTCGCATGACTTGGTCGCGTTGGCGCTGTCGTTGTTCCGGCGAGCCGTCAGGGACAGCCCGCCACGAGCGCGACGGTGGCGGTTGCGGCGTGGGTACGAAAGGTGTTCCAGCGGATCGACTCCCCGTTGTGATGCTTGATTTCAGTGCGCCTGGTCGCGCCCAATATGCACTTGCACGTGCGCATCCACCGATGGGCGGTCAGGGAGAGAGCGCATCGGCCAAGCTGCTGCGGACCAGCCGACGGGGCCACGTCACCGCTGCATGATCCGCCGTAGCGGCCTACCCTCGGAACATGAGCGAGATCTTCGTGATGTACGAGCTCGATCAGCCGCCTGCAGCGCGATCATTCACCGGAAGGTCCCCGGTAGAGGAGCGGCCCGTCCTGCGCGTGCACGCGGCGAACGCCGCTCCTGGGTCTTCTACCACTCCAGGGCCACGCACACTGTGCGGTCACGACACGTTCGCCATGGAGGCGGCCTCCTGGAAGCCCTCGGAGCATCCCGGTTCATCGTGGTACACACCGAAGTACGCCCAGCTCGTCTGTGCCCAGTGCGCGACCGTAATGGAGACCTGATGAGCCCTTCAAACGGCTGTGCCTCCCTGCTGGCTGAGCACCTTGGGCGGGGCGGCCTCCTGTCGGATCAGCTGATGGGCTGACGTGTCTGAGCGCGGACCTTGAGGGTGAGCTCTGCGTACTTGCTGAGGTCGATGTTTTCTGGGCGCTGCTTGTCCAGCTCGGCGCTGGCGAACAACACAGTGGCTGCGGTGCTGCCGTCGGCCCACGCGCAGGCAGGGTTGGTGACTGGTTTGTGGTCGTGGGAGCTCATCACGGCGCAGCTCAGCGTCACGCCGGTCCCTGCCGGGGTGATGTCCCTGGGTGGGGCGAACAGCTCGTTGCCCTCGGACGGTTCCTCGAGGCCCTGCACCATCTCCCGGCGGACGTATTTCGCCTCCCGGATCTGTCCGTGCAGACCGGTGATGACGAGCGCATCGGAACCCGACACCCCGCCGGTGTAGGTGGCAATGGTCGCCGCATGACTCCGGATACGGTGATCGTGCAGATCCTTGAGGCTCTGCTTCCCCTCCGTCTCCGACGAGTCCTTGGCCAGCGTGTACTCGTCGTCCAGCAGCGTCTTCGGCACGGTCAGTTGATGTGTGGCCTTCGGCCAGTTGCCGTCCGCGACCCCGGCCGCGTTCAGCACGAGGAACAGGACGTAGCCGAGGCCGCCGAGCAGGACCAGGGCGCCGGCGACGGCTACCAGACCCGCCCTCTTCTTGGGCTGCGGCGGCACCCAGGTGCCCGAGAACTGCGGATAGGGCCCGGCCTGACCGTACGGGTGCTGAGACGGGACGTGATGCGGATTCTGCTGCTGTGCGGGCTGCCCGTACGGGCCCGGACTCTGGTGTGGCTGCTGTGACGGCGTGCTCATGACCATGACGCTACGTCACACACACCGCCCGTCCGCGGGCGCGTCGCTTGAGCCGTACGCAGGACTGTCGGCCTTACTGCTCCCGCCCTCAAGTGGAAATCCGGCGGAGGTGTGGGTTATGGGTTGGGGTGTGTCTGAACCGTTGGCGCGCCGGCGGCTTGGCCCTCACTTCGCGCGGCAGTTTTCCCGTGAGATCCAAAGGGAGGTCCTGGCGCTCTGCTCCGAGGGACGGTCGCCAGACGCGGTCGTGGTCAATGACGAGGTAGGACCGGCTCGCCATCGGGATCCAGCGGAAGCTTGGAATTGCTCGTGGGCTGACGGGACGTCGGCAGGTCCCGGGACCGCCGGATCGGGGAGAAGAACAGGATCAGTGCGGCGAGCGGGACCCCCGCTGTCGTGATTGCCATTGCGGTGCGGATGCCGAGCGCGGTTCCGAGCGTGCCGTCGAGCAGTGCTCCGAGAGGGATCGTCCCGTAGCTGAGGAATGCTGTGCTTGCGGTGAGGCGACCGAGAAGATCCGGCGGGCAGTAGCGTTGCTGGAAGCTTGCCTTGATGACGTTGCCGGCCACGACGCCTGCGGAGACGCAGAAGCCGCCTGTCACGAAGAGCAGGATCCCGGCTCCGCCGACGGTCAGCGGGATGAGCAGAGCGAGCACGGGAAGTCCCAGTTCGAACAGTAGCGTGGCGCGGGCCGTGCCGATCCGGCCGGCGACCCGGCGTGCGACGAAGGCCCCGGCAACGCCTCCGGTGCTGGTAGCCGCGATGAGTGCGCCGACCGGCCCGGGGGTCAGGCCGACGCTCCGGACCAGGAAGACCACCTGGATCGACTGGTATCCCATCAGAGCCAGGTTGGAGGCGGCCCCGAAGAGCGTCAGTGTGCGGAACCAGGGGTCGTCGGCGATCAGCCGCAGCCCTTCGCGGACTTCACTGACCAATGATTTGGGGCGGTGATCGGTCCTGGTGACGCGTGGCTCGCGATGCCGGATGCCTGCCAGGCAGAGGAGGGAGACGAGGAATGTCGCGGCGTTGGCGAACATCCCGTTCACGGCACCCGCCAACTGTGCGATCAGGCCGCCGGAGCCGAGCCCGGCGATCTGGGCGGCGGACGCGCTGCCGTGCAGTTTGGCGTTGCCCTCGGGCTGGTCGTCGGGTTCCAGAATGCTGGGGAGGTAGGCGCTGTAGGCGGTCTGGAAGAACACCGCTGCAGTGCCCGTCAGCAGTGCGACGGCCAGCAGTAGTCCGATACTCAACCAGCCGAACCAGGCGGCGACCGGGACACCGGCGAAGAGTAAAAGGGAGACCGCGGCGGCGGCCACCATGATCGGTCTGCGCCGCAGCCGGTCCACCCAGACACCGACCGGGAGACCGATGATCAGCCAAGGGGCCCAGGCGGCGGCGCTCAGCAGACCGACTTCGAACGTGCTGGCATGCAAGGTGGAGACCGCGACCAGCGGCATCGCCACCCCGGTGACGGACGCGCCGAACTTGCCGACGGTCTCGCCGCACCACAGCAGGCGGAAATCGCGGTGGCGCCGCAGGAGGCCACCGCCTATGCCCTCGCTCATGCGGTGCCACGCTCCTTGCGGGGGAAGGACTGGAGCTGCACAACGACAGGGAGCGCGTCCGGGGCGGGCTCGGCGTCCGGGGCGGGGGTATGGCGGGCGATGACGGCCATCAGCTCCGCGTTGAGCGCCTCCAGCTGATCCGGTGTCATCCGCAGGTCACGCCAGTCCGAGATGGTGCCGGCGCTCCGCCACCTGTCGTCCCAGTCCTCGCTGAGGTAGTTCATGACCCGGCTGAAGTAGTGCCGCACCAGTTCGTGCAGGTAGACCGACAGCGCGCCCCGGGTGTCGGGATCGTCGCGGAAATCGGCGGTGTTCAGCTCGTTCGTGATGCCGATCCTTCTCCACCAGCGCTCGCGCTTTGTGCCCCGTCCGGTTTCTTCCTCGATGAAGCCGTGCTCGGCGAGGTGGCGCAGGTGCCAGCTGATGGTGCCGGTGTTCTCCCCGAGGCGTTCGGCGAGCCCGGTGGCGGTGGCGGGGCCGTCCAGACTGAGCAGTTCAAAGATGTTCATTCGTAGCGGATGGGCCAGCCCCCGCAGGCTGCGCGCGTCGATGCGCCGGGTGGGCTTGGCGGGCTTTGGTGTGCGTTCGGGTTGGTCGGACATGCCAACAGCGTATGTTGCAGAGTCTTCTCTGCAGAGAAGACTCTGCAACATTTCGCTGCGACTTGGCGCGGGACCCGCTACCGGCTCGGTGGGCCTGAGGGGCAAGCCAAGCAGGTGGAAGCGTTCGACTCGTTGATCGCGGAGAGGACTGCAGATCTTGAACTGGTCCCGGTGGGTAAATGGTTGTGCTCACACCAGTGTGATGAGGCGAAAGCCGCTGAGGACAACAGTTTCGGAGTAGATGTCCAGCTCGACCGGGCCGCGGACCGGGGAGGCGTCCCAAGCCCAACCGTGAAGTTAGGGCTGGGCGGAGGGTTGGTTCGGTGGCTTCACGGGGGAACGGAGCCCGGCCGTTCCCCGTACCACGGGCAAGGAGGTAGTTGTTAGCGAGCCCGGTGAGTACACCCGCCGGAAGATCGTCCAGGACAGACGTCAAGCATCACCCGACGCCTAATCGTCAGCCGTCAACCGAAGCTCGACACATCGGAAGGGATGTGCCAGAGCGGGGCCGCGTACTGCTCAGGACGGCTGCTGAGCAGCAACGCTCTGAGGTCCTGGCGCTGCTTGCCGCCGAGGCCAAGGGCCTCGGTGATGCGGCGGAACGTCGTGTGGGTGACGCCCCGACTGCGGGCCTCGGCCTCGAATCGGTCGAGTTGGTGGAGCGTGGTCTCGGGGTCGAGCCTCTGCTCTGGCTGGGTGCCGAGCCAACTAGCTTTGTTGCGTTCGTAGTCGATCTCGGAGTAGCCGCAGACTTCACGGCTGTGCTGCTCGGCCTCGTCGAGCGTTTCCGTGGCGAGGATGGCGCGGGCGAGTGCGTTGCGATTGAGGGCGTCGTCCAGGTCGGCTTCATGGACGGTGGGGGCCTCGTCGGTGAGGGGGACCGGTAGACCGGCGTCCCGAACTTCGCACAGGCCTCGAACTCCTCCGGCGGTGGCCGCGAGCATTGCCGTTGCTTCGGAGGGGTGCCATTCCAGGACCGAGGTGACTGGCTCGACGTGCTCGGCCGTGAGAGTCATGACCGGTGGGCCCATGCGGTTGCGTAGGTCGTCGGCGGAAAGCTCGCCATCCAGGCCGGGGCCAGCGACCAGGAGCCGTACGGGAGCGTTGACTTGGCAGCAAGCCGCCAGCGTGAGGGCGTCGGCGAGTGGGCTGCGGAGGGTTGGTTCGTCGCCCCGCGCGAGGATGTCGCCCCCGACGTCCAGGAGGTCGATCGACTCAGGTTCCAGGTACTGGATGAGCTCTTCGAGCTGGCGGGTGATGCCCTCGGCGCCGTGATGCGGGTCGATCAGGGCGAAGGTGTGCGGCAGCTCGGCGGCAAGCCGGGGGAGTGTCGATCCGGCGGGCGCGACGGGTGTCGCGTCGGCGGGCACGGCTTGGACGCTTCTGGTGAGAGGGCGCAGGCCGGTGAAGTTGGCCGGCCCTCGTGGACCGGGCACGGGGTCGATCAAGAGGCGGTCCCACGCATAGGTGAGGATCACCGCCGGGCTCTCTCCGCTGTAGAGGGCGGCGTCGAGCATTGCGGCGGCGACCGCGTCGCCCCCTCCACCTGCTGCCACGATCAAGCGCGTCACCCTCATCAGCGTACTGATCACCTCGGCCGGATGGCGGGAGGCTCCCAGCTACGTTGCCGAGGCGCTGCATCTGACGGCCGGCGCCCGGGATACACCGGCACCGGGTTACCAAGAATGAGCCCGGGCCCGATCACCCTGTCCACCTCATGGTTCGGTCCGGATACGGGTCAGCGGGGGGCCGAACCTCGCGGAATCGGACCGGAGCCGGGAGGGGACGCTGATGTACGTCGAGAATCAAACTGTCCGGCAGGGCAGTTATGCCGAGGACCGGATGTGTGCCCGGCCGGCCACCGAGGGGGAGGCAGCCGATCTGGAGCTGGAACTGGAGCCTGGTTCGGCGGTGCTGATTGTTCATCACGTCGTACACGACATGCAGGATCACCCGGTGGAGGTCGACGAGGCGACGTACCCGCCCGGCTGTTGGGCGTTCGAGAAGGGATACCCGATCGGCTGGAACGTCGCGTCTCTCTTCGTGAATCGCTTGCGGGTGCGGTGGATGCCGGGGGCGAGGTTGGAAGCGTGTTGGCTCCCGCTCGGAGTGCGCGGGCTTCCTCGGGCCGCTCCGTCACGCCGGCCTCAGAAGGTCTGGCAGCCATGGCCGGACCGTATCGGCAGGCATTGAAACCGCCTTCATGGCCCGACCTGCTCGGGCCCGGCTGCAGGTGGCAGGTGGCAGGAGCGGAGCGGGTCCTTCGTCGGTCGGGCAGCTTTGCCGGAACAGGCGGTCGGCCGTGAGCCTGGCGCCGCTCGGTGGGTGGGTGCGTCGGGCCGTCCACGAGCTGACCACTGGTCGGCGGGCGGTGGGCGAGACGAAGTCCGAGGCGGGAAGCGGGTCGTGTGTTGCCGCGTCTGATACAGAAGGACGTGGAGCGGGACCTCAAATGGTTCGCCCAATGGGAGGTCAACGGCCTGCTCTTCGTCGGTGGGAAGGCGCCCTGTTCCGGCGGACTTCGTTCGGCCGCAAGTGGGCTGGGGCTCGCGTGAAGGTCGGACTGCCGGACAACTTCCGCTTCTACGACCTTCGGCGCGCCGGCCACACCCTGACGACGGAGTCCGGGGTGACGCCGAAGGGCGCGATGGTGCGGGTCGGTCAGTCCACCGCTCGAACCTCGACCGGCAGAAGGGCGTAGCGGCCCTCTCGAGCGCGTGTAGGCGCGACGAGGTCCGAGCCCTGGGCATCGTGGCGGCCATCGCCCGCCGGGGCACCCGGCACGGAACTGGCCTGGGAACCTACCGATGGGTGGTTCGAGCGAACCTTCGCCTGGCTTCACGGCTTCAAACGCCTCAGGATCTGCTGGGAACGGCAGACCGCCATCTGTGAAGCCTTCCTCAAACCGGCCTGCCGTCTCATCACCCACTGCCAACTCAGCTCACTGTGTGAGCCGTTGTAAGAGGTTTGAGCATGGTGATGAAGACTGTGGGCATGGAGTTCTTCTGCTACCACCGCGATCGGCCCGGCTCCGTGGCGCTGCGCCACGAGCTGCTCGAAGAGCACTGGTCCTACATGGACCGGTACGCGACGGAGATGATCGCCCGCGGCCCGACCCTCACCAGCGACGGCGACGCGCCCACCGGCAGCGTGCACATCGTCGATCTGCCGGATCCCGCCGCCGCCCGCGCGTTCGCCTTCGACGAGCCTGGCTACCAGGCAGGCGTGTACCGGGACGTGCTGCTGCGTCGGTGGCGCAACACGTTGGGGCGCACCATGTGGGATTTCCCCGGTGGCCGCACCGGTGGCAACCGGTACCTGGTGCTCGGCCTCGGCACGGGGCAGGCTGCTGACCTCGCCGTGCCGCCCGACCAGGACGAGTTGATCGCGTACGGGCCGCTGCTGTCTGACGACGGCGCCACCTGGCTGGGTACGGCGGCGCTGGTGCGGGCATCGGACCCGGACACGGCACGCGCCGTCCTGACCCCGGACCGGTACGCCGACATCGAGGTTCACAACTGGCAGTTCGGCGGGCGGCCGTCATGAACCGAGGCGTCGCCAACCTTCCACGCCATTGTGTTAACCGTTGTGAGAGCTCCTGACGGAATCAGCTGCCCGCTTTCACCCTGATCGTGTCATCAGGCACGGCAAAGCCTGTCTGGCCGTGTGTCCGGCAGCTTGTGGTGGGATCACCGCCGGTCTCGGCTCCGACATCGACTCCCCCCGGCAGGGGACACCCGGCCCGGCCAGGTTCGCCAGCCGGGCTTGATCTTCTCCCAGACGGCTGAGCACGTTGGCTCGGGAAGGTCGTCGAAAACCTGCTGCTGACCGATCGATAGCTGATGAACGTGGTTGGTAGTGTCCGACCGTGACCTTGACGGACCTCAGTGAAGGTTTTCGTGACGACGCTCAGCGGCGACGTGTCCAGGCAGTGATCCATGACCGGCTCGCGGACGACCGGGATCAGCAGGAGTGCCGCTATCTCATGCGGTTGTTGTGGCAGGTGAGCATGTCGTATCAGGAGGTGTCGATTGAGCAACTCAGGATGAACGTGGGCAAGTTGAAGCTGGAAGTCGTCGAAGAGCTGATCAGTGCCATCAGGACATCCCCTGATGCGGTCGATGCCTGGATCGTCACCACGCAACAAGCGTGTCCCGTGATTCACGACAGCGGCTTCGCGGCCAACTTGGACTAAGTCGCTGTTGTCTTTCCGGGCTTGAGGACTGCCTTGTCGCTGGTCGGGCATAGGGTCGGCGATCTCGTGGGAGTGGTGACGTGTCGTGTCGTCGCTCCCGTGGAGGTCGGGGATGCCGTCGGTCGTGGGGCTGCTGGAACAGCGCGAGCTCACCGCTCGCCGTCGTGCGGACGAGGTGTGGGAGCAGGCCGACCGTATCCAGGCCGAGCTGGCGGTGGCAGAGCAGGACTGGAAGGAATGGGCTGTCGCCCGCTCGCGGGTCGGCGAGGTGCTGGCCCCGGGCGGCGACGGTCTCGCAGGACCTGTGGGATCCGGATGGGCAGCCGGTGCGGCCCGAGCCCCCGAAAGAAGAGGCGAAGCCGAAATCGGTGGTGCCGATGTGGCGCGCGGGGCCGGCCTGGTCGGCACTGTCGAGGGACTACCAGCGCATCCTACGGGTCCTGGCCGACCGGAACCGGCTCCGTCAAGGTCCGCTGACCTGCCAGGAGATGGCCGCCGCCTTCGGCATGGACCCGGTGCCGACGAAGGTGGAGGCGCTGCGGTCGAAGGCGAAGCGGGTGGTGGCCGTGGCTGGCTGGCCGAGCCGGCGCCGGGACGGTTCACGCTCGCGCGGGGCGTGGCCGGGCTAGAAGATCACTGAAATACTTGGTTGGGGCGTCTGGTTGTCGGCCGGCCTCATCAACGAGTACCGCCCGGCGAGCTGACCGCCCGGCAACCCAGCAGGTCAGATGCTGTGCAGCCATTTTGAAGCAGTACGAGGGTCCAGGTCGCCACTTCATCATCTGGTCGAACGTGCCAAGGTAAATCAATGTTCTACGCTCGCGGCTTGCCCTTGCATTGGTCTTGGTAGCCGATGACGTCCGAGACCCACTTTTTCCAGTCGGATTCGGACATGTTGGAGGGCACGCGCTCGCAGAGTTCGTCCAAAGGATTCGGAAAGAGGTGCCAGATGCGGGCGGAGCTGTCGGTGTCGCCAAGGGAGATGAGATGGCCGCTGTCGGGGGTGAATGTCAGGGCCGCGACGGGATCGGTGTAGGCGGAGATTCGGGCGGAGATCAGCGTGGCTCCTGTTGGATAGATGACGACGGAGCCGTCTGAACCTGCGGACGCGAACCACTGGCCGTCGGGGCTGTAGGCGATGGCCGTCACTCTGCCTCTGCGCACGCCGACCGCGATGAAGGTCTTGACGCCGTCTTCTCGCCGCCAGACCGTGCCGTCGGCGGTCCCGAGGATCAGAGTGTGGCCGTCTGGGCTGAATGCCATCGCCTCAACGGTGCTCTGCGTGTTGTAGACGGGAAGGGATTTGGTGTCTGGGTCGGCGATGCCGAGTTTGTTGTTGTCGCAGCTGTACGCGACGCGCTTGCCGTCCCGGCTGACGACGATGTGCTGTGCGGCGCAGCCGATGTCGATCGACGCGCCGGGTTTGCCGGTGAGGCTCGCATCGAGGTCTTCGAAGACCAGCTTTCGTGACGCGGATCCGATCACGATTTCCTTGCCGTAGGGCATGAAGGCGGCGCTCGTGACCAAGCTGATGGATGGGTCGAGTTTCACTTTGCGGACGGTGGTTCCGTCCCACAGGAGAACTCCACCCGCATAGTCCACTATCAGAATCGATTTGCCGTCTTGCGAGTAGCTCACGCTCTCGGCGCCGTGCGGTAGTGGCAATGTCTTGACTTGTGCGCCGGTTTCGTAGTTCCACAGGCGCACACCGTCGGGACTGCCCACAGCCACATCAGTGCCACGCGGATCGACCGCAATCGCAGCCCGGGCAGTCTTGCTGGTGAGTCCGGTCGGCGCGAAACCGGTCATGGCGTCCCACCGGCGCACGGTACCGTCGTCGCCGAGTGAGATCAGATTCTTTCCGTCAGACGTGAATCGGACGTAGTCGACAACGCCACCGTGGCCGGTCAACGGGAAGCCGATCGCCATCCCGGTCGCCATGTCCCACTCACGGATGGTCTTGTCCTGACCGGCGGTGGCGATGTGGGTGCCGTCAGGCCTGAATGTGATGTCTTCGATGCCGCCTCGGTGACCGGACATGACGGAGCCTGCGCGTTTTCCCGAGCCCGGATCCCACAGTTGCAAGCTGCCGTCGTCGGTGCCGACGGCGAGGCTACGTCCATTCGGACTGAAGGCGATGCTGCTGATGTTGTTGTTCCGATAGCCAATTCGGAACTCGTCGGCGTTGTCAGAGCCGAGACTGCGAATACGGACAACCGACCCCCCGTCATCGAGGCTGTCAAAGGCTATCCTTCGTCCATCAGGGCTGAAGGCAACGCGACCACCTTCGGCGGTAATGGGTGAACCGATCGGTTTTCCGGTGCGGACGTCCCAGAGGCGCACGCCCCCGCCAGCCACGGCGACGGTGTTCCCGTCGGGACTGAGCGCCAGGGATTCGGTGGTGTAGCCGTCCTTGGCGAACTCGGTGATCTTCTTCCCTGAAGCGGTATCCCACACCACAATGCGTGTATCGTACGCGGCGGCGACGCGGCTGCCGTTAGGGGTGAACGCAATGGCGAGAATGGTGAAGTCGTTGGTCGCTGCGGGCTTCAGTGCGGGTCCGGAAAGCAGCCCGGTCCGGGTGTCCCACAGCTGAAGCCGCCCCTTGTTGGCAGACGCGGCGCGCAGGCCGTCGGTGGTCACGGCGGTGAGGCCGTCGGCGACGTGCGAGGCGGGTTCAGTGACGCTCAGCAGATTCGGGCGTGCGTAAACGGCGTCTAGCGCGGCGTTGTAAGCGGCGCCCTTCACCGCGGGTGACACGGCAAGCGATTGTGCCGCCATCAGCCATTGATAGGCGCGAACGTCGTCGCCGGTATCGGGGTCGGCTAACCGGGCTTGTGCCTGCGCGATCGAGCTCAACGCGGTGGCATCGCTGGCGTTCCTGATCGCCCTGTTCCTTTCGGCGTTGGCCAGCAGGTACTCGACTCCTAAGCCGACCGTCAACAAGAGGATCACCGACATGACCAATGCACCGATGGCCACCAGCCTTCGGTGTGCTTCGACGTCCTCGTTGTCGAGTTCGCGTTTCGAGCGGCCGTGTACCGGAGCCGCCATCGTCGCGATCGCGCTGCGGAACTCGCTGTGCCGCAGAGACAGATGCGTCGCGTCGCGGGACCAGGTGAAGTCCTGCCACAGTGGTTCCGCATCGAAGTATCCCGACAGGCTTCGAGGTAAGGCGTCGGTGGCCTCCCAGTCGAAGTCACCCAGTTCGTCATCCCAGCGGATCGTCCCGTCGGTCAGCGCGACGATGAACTTGTCGTTTCCCTTGGTGCGCTGCCAGAATTCGATCTCCTTGCGCACCCATTTCGACTCCGCGGCGGCGGGTGACGCGAGCAGCACGAAGAACCGTGCGTCGGCCAGCGCCTGCTCGATCGAGCTGCCGAGAGAATTGGACGCGGACAGGTCCGTTTGATCCCGGAACACAGTCAATGCGCGTATCCGGTACCACTTCTTGGCGAGGCGCGAAAGACTGCGCTGGATTGCCGGAGCGAGCCGAGAGTCGGCTGCTCTGCTATAGGAGACGAATACATCGATCTGCTTGGTGTCGCGCTCCCCGCTGCGTCCTCTTCCCACTTCGCGATCGTATCCGAAAGCCTCGAGCCACACCCCGCACTGCTTCAAAACCCCTTCACCGCGGCTGTGCGCCTGCCAGGGCTTCGGCGTAGTCGACCGACGTCCGTTTTGTGATCACCCGAGGCCGAGGAGCGTGACGGGTTGGCGAGCGTTGCTGCGTTCTGCGGGGCATAGGGCCGAGCAACGTTGTCGGGTGGGCAGGCATCAGTCGGTGCCTGCCCCACCGCCGCCGACCTCGTGGGCCGTCAGCGCATGTCGATAGGGGGTCGCACCGATCTGTCTGGCAGGGGGCCGTACGTCGGCTTGCGGGTGGTGGGATTCGCCGGTGCAGGCATATTGCGGTGCGCAACCGCTTCGGCGAGCCCTGCGTCGTATCTCGCTCGCGTCTCCGGGGCATGTAGCGTCTGCGCGAGCCCGGCCCTTGCTGGGGTGCTGAATGGTGCCGCATGTGTCCTGCCCTGCGCCGTCCTACCCGCCCGGACAGTGCGGCTCGGCCTTGCCGGGGATCCTGAATGCTGAACCGGGCCCGCGGCGTGATTCATCAGCACGGCGGCCGGTACGGCAGGTCCGGCACGTGGCGCGTCCACTCCTCAGGGGTGATTCGCTTGCCGACCCTCGTGCACAGCTCTTCGATGTTGGAGTCCGGGTCGAGCTCCCAGAAGTTGGTCTTTCCGTAAGTGGTGCTGACGGCCAGGGTGTGATCGTCCCCGGCGAAGGACAGCTCGGTGTCGGCTCCATGGTCGATGTGCAGAATCGCCCGCAGAGCGGTGTCGCTTGCGCCCACATCGTAGCTGCGGATCGTCCTGTCCCGGCCGACCGTGACCAACCTCTTCCCGTTGCCGCTCAGTTCGACCCAGGTGGCGGGTCTTCACCGACCCGGCCCGCCCTGTCTTACGCAGTCGCCAAGGGCTCGAGTTCATCGGCGGCGCGGGCGTCCCGGGTGCGGGATACCGCGAGTACGAGTGCCTGGATGACCGCTCCACACAGTCCCACCCACAAGGCGAACCGATAGCTGACCTGGTCGGCGAGCAATCCGCCGAGTGGCGCCCCCACCGCCACCATCCCCCAGTTGAACGAGCGGATGGTGGCGTTCATCCGGCCCCGTAGACGGTCGGGCGTCACTGATTGGCGATAGCTCATCTCCACCGGGCTTTCGATCGAGATCGCCAAGGACACCACGAAGAAGGCCAGCGATACCGAGAGCAGCCCCCACGGTCCACGCTCAGCAAGGACCATCGGCAGCCAGGCAGCCGCGGCAAGGATGCGGAACACGATCAAGGTGGCACCAACGTCCAGTCTTCGCACCACCCACCCCGAGAGCGCACCACCAAGTACCGCACCGAGCCCCGCGCAGGCGTAGGTCACTCCCAGGCCGAAGTCCCCGATCTTCAACTCACGCAGCGCGTAAACCACGAAGACCGTGCTCACGATGGTGTTGAAGAGGAGCATCGCGTGCGAGGTCAGCGCGATGGATGCCAGCGTCCGATGGCGGTAGACCCAGGCCACACCCTCGCGTAACTCGCTGCCAAGGCTGCGCCGCGCGCCTCGATCGGGGACGGGATCGTGTGCTCGTACCGAGGCGAGCAGCATGCCTGACATCAGATAGGTGATTGCGTCCACCAGGATGGCAAGCGGTGCACCGATGAATCGGATCAGCACTCCGGCGATCAGTGGACCGGTCGAACCGGCCACCGCGCTGGCCTGCTCCATGCGGGCGTACCCTGCGTTGAGGAGTTCCTTGGGCACCAGCCGTGGCACGTAGGACTGGTTGGCCGCCTCGAAGAAGAGGCACAGCACTCCGAAGGCGAAGACGCACACGCACAGTGCAGCGATACTGAGCCGGTCCAGCGCATACAGCAGGGGGATCGCGCTGAGCAGGACAGCCCTGCCAAGATCCATGGTGACCATCATCGGCTTGCGCCGGCAGCGATCCACCAGTACCCCGGCCAAGAGGCCGAAGAGCAGGTAGGGAGCCCAGCGGGCTGCGTTGACAAGGCCTACCTCAGTGGCAGATGCACTCAACGTGACGGCGGTGAGGATCTGCAGGGCCAGCCCAGAGACCTGCGAGCCGAAAGCTGAGACTGCGGAGGCGGTCCAGAAGCGTATGTACCCAGGAACGTCCATCAGACGCGGCATGATCGGAGCGTACCCAGCGGGGCATCTCTGCACTGCACCTGTTCGGCGGGCCCCGCGACCGGGGCGCGTGTGCAATGGCGGTAGGAACTTGTCGAGAGGCGGCGGCTGTTGCTGTGATGAGGATCCTTGAAAATCGCTACTCCTGCTCTTCCTCCCCACTTGGTTGCACGATCAACGAGGGAGTCGGATGCGCCTGCGCGTTGACAGTGCGGCGCTCTACAGAGGCGGCGCGCGGGCGTATTACGGTGCCTGTTCCCGGGAGCCGATCGTCAATCTCGGCGGCTGCCGCGGGTTATGCCACGTAGCGCGGATCCGCTCAGCGGCTTCGCCGGCTTGCCGGACCCCGGCCCTGTAGGCCGGTTGCCAGGCCGCCCGGTCGTGCAGGTCGCGCCCGAATACCTGCGCTGTCTCTTCGTCAGGACCGATCGTCACGACCGCGTCCGAACCGGCTTGCGCGAGTTCCTGGGTGAGCGGCTCGCGGGGGAGTAGATGAGCCATCGGCTCGATGACGACCAACACGCGCGCACCAACGGCGAGGTCGGCACTGGTTCCCGACCGCAGTCCACCATCCATGTACCGGCGGTCGTTGATGGTAATCGGCGGATAGATGCCCGGGAAGGCAGTGCTTGCCGCGACGACGGATGACAGCGGGGCGCCACTGGCACCGTCGAAGACCTCCGACTCGCCGGTACCGGCGTCCACCGCGGTGATGAGCAGCTTCCGGTCCGGCCATCGGTCTGTGCCGACCATGGCGCCCATCCTGGTGATATGCGCCTGCTCGGGGCCGGTGGCGGCGGTGTGCGCGAGCCGGCCCACGAGAGGCCGTTTCTCGGCCGGGGTCAAGCCGGTGTCACGGAGCACGGCGAACACCTCACCCAGCCGGTCTCCGTCCACCTGGGGCGGAGTGCCCTGGGAACCAACGGCCCGCGCGGGGGTAGCGAGTCGGCTGCAGTCCTGGCCGGAGGCCAGCAGGGCGCCGACGATCGCGCCTGCCGAGGTACCGATGAACAAGTCGGCCTCGGCCAGGTCCACACCGGCCTCGTGCAGCCCGACGACGAGCCCGGCCATCCAGGCTGTACCGACGGCTCCTCCTGCTCCTAGAGCGACCGCCCGCCCGTGAGGTCCGCCTGAAGCGGGCGTACTTGTGGTCACTGGGCGCGCTCCGCTCGTGTCGTTATCGGCACGTCTTCCCCTTTGTTCGATCCGCAGTTCCCACTGAGGCTATATCGCGTTGGCGTAGAAGCCCGGCCGGGCTGTCGGGTGAATGCGGGCGAACTCGGCCACTGGCCAGAGCTGACGGGTGGGGAACACGGCTAGCGGGTCCGGGAGTTACTGAGCAGGGGGTGGGGATTTCCGGGATCCCCATCAGCTGCGTGCTGAGACGGTGATGTTGCGCCGGGTCAGACACCCGGACTGTGCCGTCCCGAGGCCCGCGAACTCCTCAAGGCCGCACCGACACCAGCCGGAGCTGCCCAGGCCCGCTCCTGGCGACGGCGGCTACCCGGGCACCGGCGCCCTGATCCCGCACCGCAAACCTCGCGGCGGCACGCTCACCGACAAGCAGACAACGCCGTCCATCGGCGAGCCACGGCCCGCGTCGAGCATGCACCCTCCCGAATGAAGGACTGGAAGATCCATTGCGACTGGAGAGCGCGTTGCCCCGGCCACCTCGATGCGCACGCCCCACACCTGTCGGCACCCGTACCCATCGGGTCGCAGCTCGCCCACGTGTTCGCAGGTGATCTCGCCGCCACTCGGCACCTTGACCCGGCCAAGAGCTTCACGTGCTCACTGGGCACGCACGTCACCACGAACGGGCCGATCTCGTAATGGTGGTGCGCCTCCACCTCGACCGTGAGGTGGCCGAACCCCGGGGAGCGTCCGCAGCCCGGCCTGGCGGCTCCGCGAGCACAACGGGCTCGAGATCGCCGCCACCGCCCCCGAGAGGAGGCGCCGCAAACCGCACCGTCGGCAGCGGGCCCGATCACCGAACGCGAATCTCGGTGATCGCAGATCGCGACCTCGCGTGATCGCTCACAGGTCGCGCATGCTCTCGTTCTTTTATGTGGTCTGAATCGCGTTCACCAGTCCAGCAGCAAGGTTCGCCCGCACGGCCATTGTTTCGATCACCAGGTACTCGTGGTCGGCGTGGGCACCGCCCCCGACTGCTCCAAGGCCATCGAGTGTTGGCACCCCCAGTGCGGCCGTGAAGTTGCCGTCGCTTCCGCCGCCGACTGCCTTGCCTTCGAGACCAGGAAGCAGCTGCCTTGCCACCGCAAAGAGCTCGGCCGACGCCGACTCAGGCATCGGGGGTCGGCTGACAGCTCCCTGAACCGCGATCTTCGCCTCATCGAGATGCGGAGCCAGTGCTGCGAACGCAGCTTCGATTCGTTCCTTCTCGCCGGCCGACTCGACCCGGACGTCGACGAGGACGGTCGCCTCTGCGGGAACGACGTTGTCCAGGGTTCCTGCGGACGCGACGGTCGGGGTAACAGTCGTGCCCATGTCGGGTCGACCAAGCGCTGCGATATCCAGTACCTGGTGTGATGCTTCGATCAGGGCGTTGACCCCGGCTGCGGGCTCAAGGCCTGCGTGCGACGCCCGGCCCGTGATGGAGACTTTGAACGTGCCGCAGCCTTTACGGCCGGTCTTCAGGGCTCCGCCATCAGCGGCGCCCTCGAACACAAGTACAGCGCTGCAGGCAAGGGCTCGTTCTTCGATGAGAGCTCGAGAGGACCGGGAGCCGACCTCTTCGTCGGCGGTCATCAGGATCTCGACGCCTGATCGGTCATCGAGCGTCGCCAGGCCATGAACCGCCTGTACCAAACCGCCAAGCATGTCGAAAACCCCGGGGCCGCTTGCATGCCCGTCTTCGACCATGAACGGGCGGCGTTCAAGGGTGCCGAGCGGAAACACCGTGTCATGGTGACCGAGGATCAGTACTTTGGGATCGCCACCAGCTGACCAGTGGACGTGCGGCCCGGCTTCGCTCTCAACGAGGATGGCCTGCCCGCCAAGACGGCTCTCGATGACAGCGGCGACAGCTTTGGCTGATGCCGTCAAGGCGTCGACATCGCGCGATGGAGACTCGATTTCGACGAGTGTCCTGAGGTCCTCAATCATCGCGTCAACACTGACATCGACGGTCTTGTGCATCGTCACGTTGCAAGGGTACTTGGTACGCCGTGACGGAATGGAGTGCGCAGGTGTTGTGGGCATCGTGGGCGTCGGCGGCCGACGGCCCACACGGTGAACGTGAGCACCATGGCGGCCGTCGTTGTCGCTGCTGCCGGCGCCCCGGTGGTCAAGGGCGGCGGCCGTTCGGTGTCCAGCAAGGCTGGTTCCGCCGGCGTTCTGGAAGCCCTGGGCCTGCCACTCGACCTCACCGCCGGCGAAGTGGCGCAATGCCTTCGCGAAGTCGGCATCGGTTTCATTCGGCTGAAGGTGCCGTTCGGAGCGCCCGCCCCCCCGCTGACCGCGCCCGGCGTTCAGCTCAGTCGCGGGCGGGCTCGTCGGCCCCGGCGGAGCGAATGTCGTCGAGGTGCAGCTCCACCCAGCCGCGCAGCTGACCCAGCGGCACGGCGACGCCGCGCCCCAGCTCGGTCAGTTCGTACTCGACGTGCAGCGGCACGGCCGGATAGACCGTGCGGTCGACGAAGCCGTGGAGCTCCAGTCTGCGCAGGGTGTTGGTGAGCACCTTGGGGCTGACACCCTGGAGCCGCCGCTGCAGCGAGCCGAAGCGCTGCGGGCCGTCTGCCATGGCACCGATGGCCAGCGCCGACCACTTGCTTGCCAGGACGTCCAGGACGTCACGGCATGGGCACTCTGACGCGAACACGTCGTGATCGGCGTGCTGCCCCGTCGTACAGGGAACGGACATGAATGGTGCCTCCTACGCGGCTGTGACCTCAATGCTTCCCCGTAGATAGTAGTAGCCCTTGCGGGTTACCACTACCCGGCGGGTAGCTTTCGAGCGTCGATGATCAGCCGACCGGGCCGTGCGTCCGCACCCCCGGCAAGGTATGCAGGAGAACCCGAATGAGCAGCAGTGAGACCATGCGCGCGATCACCCAGGACCGCTTCGGCGGACCCGAGGTGCTGCGACTCGCCGAGGTGCCGCGGCCCGCGCCGCTGCCCACCGAGGTGTTGGTGCGGGTGCGTTCCGCGGGTGTGAACCCGGTGGACTGGAAGACCCGCGAGGGCGGCGGCATGGCGCAGGTGCTGGGCGAGCCACCGTTCGTCCTCGGCTGGGACGTGTCGGGCGTGGTGGAAGAGGTCGGCTTCGGCGTCCATACGCTCGAGGTCGGCGACGAGGTCTACGGCATGCCGTGGTTCCCGCGCCAGGCCGGTGCGTACGCGGAATATGTGACCGCGCCCGCGCGGCAGTTCGCGCGCAAGCCCGCAGCTGTTGACCACGACGGTGCTGCCGCGGTGCCGCTGGCCGCGCTCACCGCCTGGCAGGCGCTCGCCGACGCCGCTCGGATCGAGGCAGGACAGCGGGTGCTGATCCACGCGGCAGCGGGCGGCGTGGGGCACTTCGCCGTGCAGTTCGCCAAGCATTTCGGCGCGCACGTCATCGGCACCGCGCGGGCCGCCAAGCACGACTGGCTGCGCTCGCTCGGCGCCGACGAGCTGATCGACTACACCCAGGTCCGTTTCGAGGAAGCGGTGCACGACGTCGACCTCGTCATCGACCTGGTCGGCGACGGGCAGGACTCGACCAGCTCCCGTTCGCTGAAGACCCTGCGCCCTGGCGGCACGATCGTCGCGGTGCCGTCGGGTGTCTCCCGCGAACTCCTGGAGGCAGCCGGCGCACAGGGCCTGCGGGCGAAGCCCTTCCTGGTGGAGCCGGACGGCGCGGCGCTCACCGGGATCGCCTCACTGATCGACAAGGGCTCGGTGAGCGTCGAGGTCGAGGACGTGCTGCCGCTGGCGGACGCCGCCGAGGCGCACCGCCGGGGCGAGGAGGGCCGCACTCGCGGCAAGCTGGTGCTGCGCGTCACCGACTGAGCTCCTTGACTCCATCCTCTGTGCCACCGAACCGGAGCACGCCACCGAGCTTGGCGTGGCTGGAGCGGCCGGGGCACGTCGGCGGTTCGCCGTACGCGGCCGGTTGAGCGGACCGAGGCGTTCGTGTGGCTGCCGATGGCGGCTGCGAAGGACCTCACGCCCCGACAACTGCGCGCGTACGCGGTGATCGCGTTCGCGGAGCAGATGGGCATCGCGGCCGGCGAGGAGACCGAGAAGAGCTGAACCAGATCAACTGACACGAGCACCAGCATCCGCGCGCCCACGACCAGATCGGCTGAGGTTTTCGCCGCTTGCAGTCACAATCCATCTGGTCGCCCCAGGTCACAGCCCCGAAGGCTGACCGATCTCGTCGAAGTTCGAAGATCGGCCAGTTCGTCTCATCGAAGCCTGACCACGACTCGGGCGCCAGCAGCCAGGTTCGCTGCTGGCGCCCGAGTCGGTGGACGCCCCCTCCAAGCTTTCCCCGGTGCGGTGGCCGACCGTCTAGTGGTTCTCCGAGGCGTGGTTGATCGTGTACTTGGGGATCTCGACGACCAGGTCCTCCTGGCCGATCAGGGCCTGGCACGAGAGGCGTGAAGTCGCCTCCAGCCCCCAAGCCATGTCCAGCAGGTCCTCTTCCTTGTCGTCGAGCTCGTTCAATGACGCGTAGCCCTCGCGCACCACCACATGGCACGTAGTGCAGGCCACCGACTTCTCGCAGGCGTGCTCGATTTCGATGTCGTGATTCAACAATGCGTCGCAGATGCTTTCACCCGAGGTGGCCTCGATGACCGTCCCTTCCGGGCAGTAGGTCGGATGGGGAAGGATCACAATCTGTGTCATGGTCAGCACTCTAAGTAACTCTTCGAGTACTCGTGGGGAGATCCGAGGAGAGGCCGCCGCGCCCTTTGACCGGACACCGGTCAACACGGGTGGTCAAACTCGATTGCGCCGAACCCACCAGAACAGCGAACCCTGATCGTGTACGACCCGGCGCACAACTTGGTCGCGATCACCGGCACATCACTGGCTGCCCGGCTCCGGGCAGGACCCACGGCGGCTGCGATGTCAGTGCGGTCTATCAGCATCCTGGCCATGGAGCTTCAGGAGCTTTTCGGTCGGCTGGCTGACCGTTTCGCCGAGCCCGGCCTCGTACACGGTCGGACCGGGTGATGCGCCACCCGATCCCTTCCCGGGTCCACGACCCCAAGGGGGCCGGCCGGCCAAGCACGGCAGCGAGTTCGTTTTCGGCCAGCCCGACACCTGGGGCGGCGAGCACGTGGTGACCAGCCGCGAGACCCGGCTCGACGGAAAGGCAACGGCCCGGTCCTGGGACCGGCTCTCCCTGCGGCTCACCCGCCGGGCCGCGCCCGGATCGACCACGCCGCTGAACTGCCCATCATCGAGGGCACCGTGATCTGCCTCCAGGTCGGAAGGCTGCCCTCCGGGCCGACCCGAGGCCTGCCACCCCCACGAACCTCCCGCCCACCACAAGGTCGGCGCCAAGCCCCGGCGAACGGCAACAGAAGCCACGGCAGGCGACGTTGTAGGTACGGGGGCTCATGCGCGGGCCGTGGGCACCGCATACCTTCTCCGGGTGTCCACGAACTCGACGCCGCAGCCTGCCGCTACCGGCAGGAGTGGCCTGTGCTGCTGCCTGCTGTTTACCGTCCTGCCCGTCGTCTGGCTCCTCGCCGCCCCGTTCCTACCGGAGCAGGCGTCCTGGTTCCCGTTCTGGTTGGCAGCCGTGGTCTGGAACGGCACGGACGGCCAGGGCGGCATCAGCCACTTGCTCGGCTAGGAGCGGGCGGTCACTTGGGTGGTGCGGGGCGTCCAGACGCGACCCATCAGGTCCGGCGACGGCCTTGGACGTAAAAGTCCAGCTCGGGCCGTGGGCCCAGCGCAACCGCTCGTCCCACACGCCGATGCCATCCACACCCGCGCTCGCGCTCGCTCCTCAATCCGCTTCCTCCGTCACGCGGGAGATCACGGCCTGTTGAGCTGATCTCGGTGCCCCTGTCACCGATTCCTCATGCCGTTTGTCAAGCCGCGAGGGCCGTCGGCGGCGTGAGCTCGTAACACCGTCCGTCGCGCAGGAGGGCCCAGAGAACGTTGACCGAGCTGCCGGTGTCCGGCGCTCGGCTGGAGCGGCGGCCCGGATCAACGGAGCCAGGCCGCTGTACGAAGTGGCCGCCGCCTCCGACGACAACGAGCTGTACGTGAGGCTCATTCGAGGTGGTGCTGGACGAGCCACAGACGGTTGCCGCGGATGGCGAGGGCGGGCGCGTGTGTGGGGCGCCGGGGGATGGGAGCCTCCACGGCGCCACCAGCGGCTGGTGCTGAGCCATTGGCCGAACCGGCGGCGATCCTCGGTAGGTGTTCGGCGAGGCGAGCCATGCGGCTTGGGCCGTCGCGTTCCCGGGGGTTGCCCCTAACGGAAGCACCAGGCCAGGGCCTGCTCGACGCTGTGGCGACCCACGGCTTCACGACGTACCTGCAAAGCCCAAGCAGGTCGCCGACTTCTACTCCGTCGGCCAGTACACGGCGGGTGCCTACGACCCGGCATGCCTGCGATGCCGGTTTGGGGCGTCACCAAGGAGTTTGCGGTGGGACCGTGAGACGTGCATGTGCCGCATTGAGCTTCAGGGAAGTCGTGTCGCAGTCGACACCACGGGCGTAGGGTCGCCGCACATGGGCAATGTCGACGTCGATGAGGAATTGGTGCGCTCTCTGCTGCAGGAGCAGCACCCAGACCTCGCTGGACTGGTCCTCCGCAAGGTGGTTGCCGGCTGGGACAATCAACTGTGGCGCCTTGGGGACAACTTGGCCGTGCGACTGCCGCGCACCCCAGGTGCTCCACTCCTCCTCCGCAAGGAGCTGGAGTGGCTACCTGTTCTGGCTCCGCGTCTTCCGCTTCCGGTCCCCACCCCCGCACGGGACCGGTGAACCATCTGCCCGCTTCCCCAGGCCATGGGCCATCGCGACCTGGGTTCCCGGCGAACCAGGCGACCGGGCCTCGATCAGCCGCGACCACCACGCAGCCGACCAATTGGCGGGCTTCCTCAGGGCGCTTCACCGCAAGGCGCCTCCCGAGGCCCCGGCCAACCCACACCGCGGCGTCCCCCTGAGAACCCTCATGCGCGAGTTCGACCGGAACATCCAGACCGTTGCCGCCGCCGACGTTGCCGCCGGTGTCCGAGCCGTCTGGGACGAGGCCGTGGCGGCCCCGGGCTGGGAAGAGCCGCCGGTATGGCTTCACGGTGACCTTCATCCGGCCAATGTCGTCATCTCCGACGGCACGATCTCCGGAGTGATCGACTTCGGCGATCTCTGCGCAGGGGACCCGGCCACGGACCTCGCGGCCGCATGGATGCTTCTTCCCGCCGGCGCCGCCTCACGATTCTTCGACGCATACGGACACGTGGATCGGGAGACGGTCCAACGCGCACGAGGATGGGCGGTCCTGCGCGGCATCTCCCTCATCGGCATCGGCCAAGCATGGGAACGGGGCCTTCCCGGCGGCCAGCCGACATGGGGACACGCAGGCTGGGCGACTCTTGAACGTGTCCTGGCGTCCAGCTGATGAGCGACTCACCCACGCAGTGACATCGAACGTCGACATTGATCATCCAGGCGCGCGGCAGGTGATTCCCAACCCCGGAAAGTTCGGACGCGCAGGACTGGCATCCGGGCCTCGCCCCGCCAGCTGATTGTCCGGTCCCAGGCAAGAACGCAGGGAATTTTGAGGTGCATCGAGGTGAGCAGGCCACAGGTAGCGGCGAGGGCGCCGGGGGCGCAGGCGGTCACCGGGATGTGGCGATGGCCCGGGGCGCCGAAGCCGCCGTCAGCCGCCCGTCCACGACTGGCTTGCGGCGCACGGGCGCTTTGTCGGAGCCTCGACGCCTTCGCCTCATGGAAGGGCGAGCACGTCTTCGATTGCAGCCCGAAGCTTCTCGTCCTGGAGGAACGCCTGGTAGTCCCACTCCGACGACAGGCGCCGGTCGAATCCCTTCACCGTCCGAAGAGCCGTACGCACCGCCGGGGTGATCATGCCGATCCGGGTCAGGGCCCGTCGGCGACCTGATCCTCCGGCCGTAATCCTGCCGCTGAGCGGTGTGTCTCGTCCTACCGAAGGTTGACCAACGGCTCAACCGATTTTGACCACCCGGGCCCCGCAGGCGTGCGCCGGACCCCGGCAGCTCGGTCAACGGTCGGTGATGGTCAACCTTCGGTGACAGGGACACCGGGATCAGCTCAACAGGCCACCCAAGAGAGGCGACGCCGACCGCCGCCCGGGCCTTTCCGCCGCCTCGACGGGAGTCCTCCGCAGCCCGCAGATGTCGCGAGCGCTCCTTCAACTACCCACGCCCAGGGGCGAGTCAAGCCCTTGACAGTGACACTGAATAGCCGCAGGATCTCCACGAGAACTTGTCAGACAGCCAGACAGGTCTTCACTTGTCAGACAGCCAGACAAGTAATCGGGTGTCGTGACGCATCGGACCAAGCTCCCCCAGAGCGGAGCTCGGCCGCCAGCTGGAGGTCAGCCGTCCAGTGATCCACGAGGTCCTGCTGCTCCGCAGGTCATGGGCCTCACAGCCTCCCGTATGGGAAAGGGAGTATTCGTCATGTCCAACGGGCCGGTGGGGGACCCCCACTTCGGCAACTATGCCGACGAGCGACCTGCTCGAGGCGCGGCTGTACGTGGAGCTCCCGGTGGCCGGTTACGCAGCCGCGCGGCATACGGCCGAGGACCTCGACAACCTGTCCTACCTGCTGGAACGGATCGAGCGCGAGAGGGTCACCACGGCGTGGGTGGCAATGGACACGCTGTTCCACACCATCGCCAGGCGGCCCACAACCTGGTCTTCCCCAAGATGATCGAGGAGCTCCGTGACGCCCTGGCACGCCAGTCGGCGTTCCTCAACGAGCTCGGCGGACGGCGCGAGCAGTCGAATCGCGAACACCGGGCGATCGTCGAGGCACTCATCCACGGTTCCGAATACGAAGTGGTGGACGCCATGGCCCACCACTTTGACGGCGTGAACACAACCCTGAACTCCATCGTGCGTCCCGACCGCACGCAACCCTCTACGCAAGGCGGACAGCAGACGTGACTGACAAATCCCTGGACCAGGCGGTACGCCAAGACCCGCCGAACGCGCACGTCGACCTCGGTGACGAGGGCTACAGCAAGGACCTCAAGTCCCGGCACGTCAACATGATCGCGATCGGCGGGGCGATAGGCACGGGCCTCTTCCTCGGGGCCGGCGGCCGCCTCGCGAACGCGGGGCCCTCCCTGTTCATCGCCTACGCGGTCTGCGGACTGTTCGCCTTCTTCGTCGTCCGTGCCCTCGGCGAACTGGTCCTGTACCGCCCGTCCTCCGGCGCCTTTGTGTCGTACGCCCGTGAATTCATGGGCGAGAAGGGCGCCTTCACCGCCGGCTGGCTCTACTTCCTCAACTGGGCCACCACCGGCATCGCCGACATCACGGCCGTCGCCACCTACACCCACTACTGGGGCATCTTCAGCGATATCCCGCAGTGGGCGCTCGCACTGATCGCCCTCGCGGTCGTCCTCACCGTGAACCTGATCTCGGTGAAGTACTTCGGCGAGATGGAATTCTGGTTCGCGATCATCAAGGTCGCCGCCCTCGTCGTCTTCATGTGTATCGGCATCGTCCTGCTGTTCACCCAGCACCCGATCGACGGCAACACTCCGGGTCTTTCCACCATCACCGAACACGGCGGCCTCTTCCCGTCGGGCTTGCTGCCGATGCTGCTCGTCGTCCAGGGGGTCGTCTTCGCGTACGCCTCGGTCGAGCTGTGCGGTGTCACTGCGGGCGAGACCCAGAACCCCGAGAAGATCATGCCGAAGGCGATCAACGCGATCATGTGGCGCGTTGGCGTCTTCTACGTGGGCTCGGTCATCCTGCTCGCGCTGCTGCTGCCGTACACCGCCTACACCGGCGACGAGAGCCCCTTCGTCACCGTCCTCTCCAAGCTGGGCGTCCCGGCCGCGGCCGACGTGATGAACCTCGTCGTGCTCACCGCCGCCCTCTCCAGCCTCAACTCCGGCCTCTATTCGACCGGCCGGATCCTGCGCTCCATGGCCATGTCCGGCTCCGCGCCCCGCTTCACCGGCCGGATGAACAAGGGGCAGGTCCCCTACGGCGGCATCCTGCTCACAGCCTTCTTCTGTGTGCTGGGCGTCGGCCTCAACTTCGTCGTCCCGGAAAACGCCTTCGAAATCGTGCTGAACTTCGCCGCGATCGGCATTCTCGGCACCTGGGGCATGATCATGATCAGCTCATTGCTCTTCTGGAACCGCTCCAAGGACGGCCGGGTCACCCGCCCCGGCTACCGGCTGCCCTGGGCCCCGTACACCCAGATCATCACGCTCGCCTTCCTCGCTGGCGTGTTGGTCCTGATGTACGCCGACGAGGGCGCGGGCCGCACCACCGTGCTGTGCCTGCCGCTGATCGCGGCGGCCCTGGTCGGGGGCTGGTTCTTGGTGCGCGGCCGGGTGGAGGCCGTACGCAGCACCCAGGCGGCCACGCGCAGCGAGACCGAGCGCTAGCCGTGGCGAAGCCCATCAGGGACGACGACTTCCCGGAGCGTCCGTCGGCCAAGACGTCGGTGATTCGCGAGCCCCGCTACGCTCCGCTCGCCCATATGATGCGCGGAGACATCGTCGAGGGCGTCCACTACGGATCGGTTGTCGTCCTGGCCGCCGACGGAAGCGTGGATTTCCAAAGTGGCGACATCGAGGCCGTGTTCTACCCGCGCTCTGCTCTCAAGCCGCTCCAGACGGTGGCCATGCTGCGCGTCGGCCTGTCGCTGGAGGACGAATTGCTTGCGCTGGCCACGGCCAGCCATTCCGGCGAGGAGCGCCACCTCGCCGGAGTCCGACGCATCCTGGCCACTGCCGGGCTGACTGAAGAGGACCTGGGCAATACGCCCGACCAGCCCTACGATCCCGCAGTGCGGGAGGAGTGGGTCCGCCGCGGGCGCGGCCCGTCCCGGCTCGCTCAGAAGTGCTCCGGCAAGCACGCGGCCATGCTGATGACGGCCCGGGCCCGGGGTTGGCCGCTCGAGGACTACCTCGATCCCGGCCATCGGCTGCAGCGGTCGATCGCCAGGACGGTTGAGGAGCTGACCGGCGAGAGCATCGCCCGGGTGTCAGTCGACGGGTGCGGAGCACCCCTCTTCTCCACGTCCCTGCGCGGACTCACCCGAGCCGTGGCCAGCATCAACTCTGCGGCGCCGGGCACCGAGGAATCCCGCGTGGCCTACGCGATACGCGAGTATCCGGAGATGGCTTCCGGCTCCTGGCGGGATGTCGCACGGCTTATGAGGGCCGTCCCCGGCCTGCTGGCCAAAGACGGATTTGAAGGAGTCCAAGTGGCCGCCCTGCCCGATGGCCGAGCCATCGGCGTGAAGATTGCTGACGGTGCAGACCGCGCCCGGATGCCAGTGGCCGCAGCGGCCCTCGCGCTGTGCGGAGTCGACCCCGCACTCCTCGCCGAGTTCGCCAGCACGTCCGTACTCAGCGGCACGACCACGGTCAGCAGCCTGAGCGCTGTGGGGGCACTGGCCTACGGCTTCCCCGCGAGACCGCCGGCTCCCGGGCCGTAAAGAGGAACTCGCAGGCACAGCACCCGACGCTGAAACAGGGAGACCTGCGCCGATGACACTCGGCCTGGGGCGTCCATACGCAGCGCGCGTGCGAGAACTTCTCAATCACCGGAACGCCGATTTCCACCTACCTACACCTCGTTGACGCGCTTGCCGCGGTGAAGGAGGTCGCGGCAAGCGCCAACGAAGAACTTGGTCTGCCAGACCGAAAGAAAGCTCAGGCCATCGTCGCCGCCTGCCGAGAGATCCGTAATGGGCACCTGCACGACCAATCGTCGTTGACATGATCCGACGAGCCTCTGGCGAACCTGGACTACAAGTTGCGTGAGCAGTTGCGCGACGAGTTCAAGACCCTCTTCTCGGACCAGGGCGACACGATAGTGGTCTACACGACCACCGAACCCGCTGAGGCGATGATGCTGGGGGACGTGGTACTGGTCATGCATGAGGGACAGATCCTCCAGATCGGCCCTCCGCAGGAGGTCTTCGAGCGCCCGGCGACGACCACGGTGGCGTCCATCATCAACGACCCGCCCATGAATATCTTCACGGGCCGTATCGAGGGCGGTCAGGTCACCGTGGCCGGCTTCCAGGCCACGCACGTATCCCCGCATCTCGCCGACCTGCCCGACGGCGCTTACCAGTTCGGCCTGCGGGCAACGGACGTCAGTCTGGCCTCCGCCGGTGTCGAGGGCGACGTCACCTTCGTAGAGATCTCCGGGTCCGAGACCTTCGTTCACGCGGTCGTCGGCGAGACTCCGCTCGACGGATCGGGACAAGGCCCCGTGCGGCAAGGTGCTTCCTGTGCCCGTGCCATTGACCTGGCCAGTGCCCAAGACGACCAAGGATCCGGCCCGGTCAGTGCCGTCAAGCCGAGCGGCGGACGGTGACACCGGAGCTAGACGCTGGGCTGATCGCAGCGCTGATGGCGTGAAGCGCGGTATTCCCGTACCAGGACACGAAGTGCTGCAGATACGGAAGGGCGAGCGGTCCCGCGAAGGAGGGCGGGGCCCTTGTTGTCCACTGCGCGGAGCCGCAGACCCTGCAAGGCGACGAGAGTGCGGGTGAGCGGTCGGCTGTGCGGTTCCACGAGTTCCACGAGGCCGTACGACGTCGTCAGTCCGGGACGGATCTGTGCAATCTGATGGTGAATCAGTTCACGGACGCCAGCGGTGGCGTGGGCCTGGCGCAGGTCGTTGCGCGTGACGCCGTGCAGGGTGAGGGCGTCATGGGGGATGCCGAGTCGCCCGGTGTGTAGGTCCTCGGCGATGTCTTCGAGGAAATCGAGCCGCTGGCTGGCCTCGATGAAGGTTCGGCAGCCGGCGCGGTAGGCAGCCGTCGAGGAGGGGGAGGCGAGTAAGCAGGCGATGAGCATGAACGCGGGCAGCGAATATGCGTCCACGTAGCGCTGGAAGTCGCTCTCGGTTGAGAAGCCTTCCCACTCCACCTCCAGTGGTGCTCCGTCGAGGTAGTGCTCGACGTGCTCCCGCAGCTGCGGGTGTCTGGTGATGGTGTGGGCCAGTGTTCGCAGAACCGGTTGATCGGCTGTGCCGGTCTCCAAGGCCGTCCGGACTTGTCCGTCCCAGTCGGTGAGTGCGGCGAGGCGCTCACGTCGTGGCCCTTGGTCTCCCGGCCTGTGTCATCAGCACCGACACGGTCCTCGAGCACACCCGGATTCCCATTCCCATGGTGAGCTCGGCGTGTATGCGGCGGTAGCCGTAGGTGCCCCGTGAGGCGACATGGACCTCGCGGATCAGCCCGGTCAGCCACTCCTGCCGCAGCTGCCGCGGTGTGGTGGGGGTGCGTTTGTGCTTGTAGTAGTTCTGCCGGGCGACCCCGAGGATCCGGCAGCATCGATCGACCGGTGCCCCGGCATCGACGAGACGGTCGATCACCGGGTAGAGCCTTTTGGGGCCGGCTTGTCCTCGCCGAGGAACTTGGCAGCCTTGCGGACGATCTCAAGCTCGGTTTCCAACTCACGGATCCGTCGACGCGCTGCACGCAGCTCTGCGGACTCCTCCGAGATCCTGCCAGGCCGTCGGCCGTTGTCGATGTCGTCCTGGCGCAACCACTTCGACAACGTGACCGGATGGATGCCGAGTTCAACGGCGGTCTGCTTCTGTTCTTTCCCTGCCCGAACCAGCGCGATGGCACGGGCGCGGAACTCAGCGGGATAGGCGCGGGGCATGCCTGCAGCCTTTCGTGAAGGCCGGCAGTTATCCACCAGAACTGGAACTTGAGAGGTGGGGCACGTCAACCTGTCACCCAACCTTGCAGCAGACCCCAAAGAGTGGCAGGGATTCGTGGCAGTTGACCTGAGCGTTCGTCAACTGCCTGAACGGAAGTTGGTCACGGGGCGGGGTCGGCGTGCCGAAGGCTGCGGAACACCGCGGGGGTCATCCAGCCGCGCAGCGTAGCGTGAATCGTCGATCGGAATGCGGCCTCGGCCGTGGCGGTGTCGAGGGCTCCAGCCAGTTCGAGAGTCACAAGCCCGTGCAGGGTCACCCAGAGCGAGAGGGCGATGAACGTCGCTTCGCCGGCGATGACGGACTCCGTCAAGGCGCGATCGATCGCCGCGAGGAGCGGTCGGATGGGGTCACTGGTGCCGACTGTGCCTGACGGGTCGAAGGGTTGCACACCACCGAACAGAACCGTGTAGAGGTGGCTGTGTTCGCGTCCCCATCGACGGTATGCGGCGGCCAGCGCGTAGAGGTCGGCTAGGGGGTCCTCGGAGGTCGGCACTGCCGACACATCCTGGAACAGGCCAGCGACGGCTCTGTTGCGTACCTCGCCGATCAGCCCGTCCTTGCCGCCGAACAAGGAGTACACCGCCGTCGTTGACGTCCCGGCCGCAGCGGCCAGGGCCCGGATTGTGAACGACTCCCGCGGGCGAGTGGCGAGCATCTCGGTCGCGCACGCCACAAGCCGCTCTTTGACGGTCTCGTCGTTCGTTCTCGGCCTACCCACGGCGAACAGCTTACCTCCTTTGATAACGTCGTTCTGAAACAGTGTTCTAAAACTGCTGGAGACCCTCATGCCAACGTCCGTCATAGGTCCTGTCCGCTTGATCGGTCGCCTGGTGCTGGCCCTGGCTGCCATCGCGGGGCCCGTCGTCCTCTTCCTGGCGCTCATCGTCCTCACGGACGGGGCAGGCTCGGGGCTCCCCGCGTGGCTGACAACCCTTGGAATCGCGACTGTCGCCGCACTGTGGTGGGGTCGGCGCCGTACCTGGCCGGCGCGGCTCTTGCCGCTCCTGCCGGTGGTCGTCGCGGCAGCATTGACGGCGTCGGTTTGCATCCCGACCGTGCCCACGGCACGGCGGTACCCGCCCGACGTGCCTTTCGTGGCCACGCAGCGCTGGACCCTGGCCACGGGCAGCCGGGTCGCGGTGTATCACTACCCGCCCGCAAACGCCGGTGCTCGACACCCCATTCCGTTCGTGTACCTCAACGGCGGACCAGTTCGCGGCATCTCGGTGCTTGACCACCGGTTCCTGCAGCTCCTGGCGCGACAGGGCTACGACGTCTATACCTACGAACAGGCCGGCGGCGGACGAAGCGACCTGCTCCCCATGGACCAGTACACGATCTCCAGGTCGGTCCGCGACCTCGCCGCCTTCGTCGACCGCCTGGGCAAGGGAAGGGTCAACATCCTCGGATTCTCCTCAGGCGCGGTCGTGCTCACGCGAGCCCTGGCAGATCCGCGTGTCGCCGCACGCTTGCACCGGGCGATCATTGCCGAGCCCGGCCCGATGGACGGCCCCACCGCGCAAATCACCAGGCACATGGGTCGGCCATCCGCGCGCGGCCTCGCGCCGGCCACGACCGGACCGCGGTCGACACGCATCCCCCGGTACGCCGTCGCATTCGGCCTCATGCGACTCGGGCTCCTCACCCCCGACACCGGGCTGATCGGACAGGCCGAAGGTGACAACGCGTTCACCGCCGCCGATCTCGGGAACGACACCGCATCCGCCTACTGCGCGCGCGACGCGCACCGCATCCCCGTCGAGGACACGGCACAGAACTTCTCCTTCAGCCCCGCCGCCAGCCTCCGCGTTCAGCAGACGGTCAAGGACTCTCCCTCCATCGCCCCGCAACTGAGACGCTCCCGGACCCCCGCGATGCTGATGATCGCCGAGTGCTCCTCCCAGGTCCGTCAATGGGCGACCGCCATCCTTGCCGATGATCCCGCCATCCAGCGCACGCAGTACATGCCCGGCGTTGGACACCACATGTGGAACGGCCTCGACGACAACAACGACCGAGCCGCAGCAATCGTCACCGCATTCCTTGAGGACAAGCCAGCACCCATGTCGAACTACCCGACCGGCGGCGAGATCCCCGCCTTCCTTCGCGACCGCAGGTGACGACGACCTGCAGCCCGTCACCGGCTCGGAGGGCGAGCGCTCGGACGCTGTTGTCGCCGCTTGAACTACCCCACGTTTGCTCATCGTTCCTCAGGGGAGGGTGGTGCGAGTCCACGCCCGGCGATGGGCGTGTAAGTCAGCTCCTGAGGTGCTTGAGGGTGGACTCGGGGTGCCAGATGCGGATGTGGAGGGGACGTGCCGGTCTCCACAGCGGCAGAGCAAAGGTACCGCTGCGGGGCGCCGTCCGAGCCGAACCAATCGCGCCAGACCTTCGTCGGCGTCGTGTAACGCGGGACCACGACGTCCTTGCCAGCGAACCACTCCCGAACGTACCGAGTACCTGTTTTTGCGATCCTTCGGCGAGGACGCCGACTTGAGAGTTGGCCACGCCAAGGCTCTGTCAGTGCGCTCGTCTAGATTCGTGACATGACTGAACTCGCTTACCTCGCCACAGTCCGGGAGTCCTATGACACCGTCGCCGTCGACTACGCCAAGCTCGTGCCCCCCGCCTTCGAGGACGACCTATACGGCCGCGCGATGATAAGCGCGTTCGCTGAACTCACGCAGGTCGTCGACGCCGGCCCCGTCGCTGATCTCGGCTGCGGGCCCGGCCACGTGACGGCACACCTGCACTCGTTCGGGGTGACTGCATTTGGCATCGACCTGTCGCCGGAGACGGTTGCGGTTGCCCGTCGCACGCACCCGGACCTGCAGTTCGACGAAGGGTCAATGACCGACCTGGATTTGGCGGACGGCACTCTCGGCGGCATTGTCGCCTGGTACTCAACCGTTCACACCCCTCCAGAGCTGTTGCCGGTGGTGTTCGCAGAGTTCCACCGGGTGCTGGCCCCAGGCGGCCATCTGTTGATTGCCTTCAAGGCCGGTGACAAGCACCGACACCTGGAGAATGCATACGGACACGAGCTCTCCCTCGACGTCTACTGGATGTCTCCCGATCGAATCGCTGGGCTGCTGAGCCAGAGCGGGCTTGTTGTGGACGCCCGGCTGATCCGCGAGCCCACCGAGACGGAGAAGCCCCGGCAGGGCCAGCAGGCATATCTCCTGGCCCGAAAGCCAGGGAAGCCTGTCGGAGATCTGGAAGCGCGGGCATAGCTGCGGGCAGTTCAGCGGCTCGCGTGAGCCGGGAGGGGTGATGGGCAGTGGAGCCAGCCGGGTCGCGCCGGCCGAAGCCCTTCGGCTGAGCTTTGCGGCCGGTGTACTCGCGGACCGCGTACAGGCGGGACGGCTCTCCGGGTTTGTAGGCCATGCCCGCTATCGAGACTCGGCCCGAGCCACGACCGCGGACTCGAACGACCGGAGTGCTGCCCTTGCGGCCCCAAGTCCTGGCGCGCGGCGGCGTCATTGACTGACCGGCCTCGTCCTCGAAGACGATCCAGCCGTTGCACGCCGCCGCGGCTGCCGTCACGAACGGCGTCGACGACCCGTACGACTTCGACGAGCGCCTGGAGGCCGACAACCTCAGCCGCGCGGCATCTCAGGTCCACGACGCCTTCCGCTGGCTGTAACCCCGGCATCGAGCCAGGAGAGAGGGGAGATCCCATGGCGCATCGTCTGACCCCCAAGCGACTGGCCACCCTCCGTGCCGCCGCCGCCCACCCACGCTCTCGCACATCACTGCGACGTCTGCTGGGCCCGGCGTCACGCCTGGAGCGCTCGTTCAGCCGGGCAGCGCCGACCACGGGCCCGGCTGAGGGCCGCCACCGTCGTAGGCGGCCAGCGCGGCCTGACGGCTTTCCAGCAGCTCGCGCAGGTCTTCGGGAGTCAGGTGCTCATGCGCCAGCCTCACGCTTGCCTTGCCCTCCACGTCCGCCCACGCCTGCCGGGCGCGTTTGTTGGCCACGCGCCTGGCATCGCTCCGCAGGAAGCCGGCCCCGGCCGCGAACCCGGCAGAGGCCAGGGCGAGCAGCGCCGCGGGGACGCGTGCGTCCGCCGTGGCCAGTCCGGCAGCGCCGGCCACGCCCGCGAGCAGAGCCGCGGGGAAACCCAGCACGATGTGGGCCGTGTTCCAGAATTCGGCCCTTCGATGGGCCAGTGCCTTCTGTCGCGCCGCTTCTTCGTGCAACCGCTCGATCTCGGCACGCAGGCGACGCGAGGGCTCGTCCGGGGCGATTCGCGTGGATCCGTTGGCAGGAGTGGCCATGCCTGACATTCCAACACGGTTGAGCCTGGGGGGACTTGGTTCGGTAGTGACAGGCTTGCCGGGTGCGAATGGTGGGCTCTCGCCAGAACCTTCCGCCCCCGAACACGGTCACCTCAGCTGTGCCGCAGCGCGAACCCCCGGTCTCCGGCTTTGCGGGCAGCAGCCGCATGCTGGCTGCGGGCGTCGATGAAGTCCTCAGGCGCCTGCCCGTACAGCCCGTCCGCGATGTTCTCCAGATCCACAGGTCACCCAGCATCCTTCACACCGACAAAGGCAAGTTTGCTTCCAGCTACACGGCTTCTATCGAGGTGGCCCGTTCAGCGGCCTGCCGGCCCTCCGAGCGCACCTCTGCCCGCTCGTCGTTCAGCGCAGCGTCGCGCAGGACGGCTGCCGCGTCCCGCCAGGTGAAACGCCCACCTCGGATGCCTCTGAACTGCCACGCTGCGCCAGGGGCGTGCTCAGCCATATCCGACTGCCCAAGGCTTGGGCGCCGCGGAATCCGCGGAATCCGCGGCATCCGTGGCGCACCTTCGCACGAGGGACTTGTGACGCCGCGTCGCGGGCTGCGCCGCCTTACGCCGTGACCGCTCGTGCCGCCGGCTGGCCCGCATCGCGCGCGGGGCGTTTCATCGAAGGGTGACCCATCTGCGTATCGATGAGCACGCTCACCTGTGGACCACGAGGTACCTGGACCGCCTCGAACGCCGCCTGGGGAAGGCCGATACCGGCACCCAGCGCGGGATCGGCGCCGACGCGACCGAGGCCGATCTGGACCGCCGTTTCGCGCTGATGGACCGGGCAGGCATCGACCTACAGGTGCTCTCCGTGGCACCGCAGTCCCCGCACCTGATGGGGGAGCCCGACGCCGTTGCGCTGGCGCGCGCGGCGAACGAGTCGTACGCAGAACTGGTGGCCCGTTTCCCCGGGGGCGCTTCCGGGCCTTCGCCGCGCTGCCCCTCCCTCATGTCGACGCGGCCCTGCGTGAGGTCGTCCACGCCCTGGACGACCTCGGTGCGGTCGGTGTCGGCGTGACCACGACCGTACTCGGCCGCACACTCGCCGATCCGCTTTTCGACCCCCTCTACGAGGAGCTCGACCGGCGCGGTGCCGTCCTGTACATCCACCCGGCCGGCGAAGGGGCCGCCAGCCCGCTGATCACCGGGCACAGCATGACGTGGATGGTCGGGGCTCCGGTCGAGGACACGGTGGCGGTCATGCACCTGATTCTCGCGGGCATCCCCCTGCGCTATCCGCGGATGCGCATCCTGGCCTCGCACCTGGGCGGGGCGCTGCCATTGTTGCCGCGCCGGCTTGACGACCATCTGGCGTTCGAGTCCCCTGAGACGCCCGAGCTGCCTTCGGTGGCCGTCGGCCGCCTCTGGTACGACACGGTCAGCCACGTGCATTCGCCGGCGCTGGTCGCCGCCGCTGCGTCATTCGGGGCGGACCGCCTCGTACGCGGCACGGATTTTCCGTACGAGGACGGCGAGGTCTTCCTGCGGGACCGTGGACTACATCGCTGACTCGGGGCTCGCCCCGGAGGAGGTCACGATGATCCTCGACACCAATGCGGCAGACCTGCTCGGCCTGTCCGGGCCGTGACCCTTCGGCCACCACAAGGCGAGCGGCGTTTCATCCGGTTGCCGGCTTTGCCTGTCCGCGCTGGTTGGCAGTCCGCGTTGCTCTCGCCGACGTTTCGGGCAGCCGCTCTCCGGGGCAACCTCAAGCGCTCACCCGGGCCAACTGGAACGCTCATGGGCCAACTGTGGCGCTCAATGGAAGACCCGGGCCGTCCGAGCGCCGACACTGGGCTCAGTGGAACCAGACGACAAGTCGCACCTGGCCCGGGGGAATCGACGAAATCCGCTGGCAGGGCTACGGGTGGCGCCGCGTAAGCATTTCCCGCGAACAGCGAGATCGTTTCCCACCGGGCTGCTCAGCAACGGTGACGTGAAGCGGGCCCGCCGACCGCAGGAAGCTCAAGGAACGCGGGCCACGGCGGTGTCTTCTCGGGCCGGGTTTCCGCCCCACCGCGCTTGAGAGGGAACTTCCTCGCCCTTCATCAGGAAGGAGTCGGCGGCCAGCTGTGCCCGGTCGCCGATCGTGGTCCCGTAGTGGACCAACGTGTTCACGCCGAGGGTCACGCCCGCGCCGATCGTGGCGCGGTCGGACTTGAAGGCGCCGTCCTCCTGCGAGTGGCACTGGATGACCGTCCCGGCGTTGAGGGTGCAGCCGTCCCCGATGCTGACGAGGGTCCGCTCAGTGATCGAGCAGCCGTCGTCGAACACCCGGCGGCCGATCCGCACGCCCAGCAGCCGCCAGACCATGGACTTGAACGGGGTGCCGTTGAAGGCCTGCATGTATTGGTGCGACGTCAGCTTCCAGAAGCGTTCGTGCCCCCAGAAGTCGGCCTCGTAGATCGAGCAGTTCAGCGGTTTCACCGGGCGGATCCGTATGACGGCCCGTTCGACCAGCGCGAAGTAGACGACGGTGAACACCAGGGTGAGCAGACCGGCCAGCGCGAAGGCCGGCACACCGATGGTCTGGGAGAGCTCGACGGCGGCCAAGGTGATGAGGGCGAGTACGAAGAAGTGGAACCATCGCACCAGCAGGTGCACGCTCGCGGTGAGCGCGTTGTGCCTGTTCTTGGCAGCAAGACGGCGGCGCAGCTCATCACCGTGGGCCAGGTGGTCGAACTGGGTGTCGCGCAGCACCGTGCGCGGGATCTCGAAGCTGGGTGAGCCCAGCAGTCCCACGCCTTCGCGCACCGGCCCGTCGATGGGGACCATGACCTTCGTCGCGAGCAGGCAGTTGTCGCCGGTCCGGCCGCGTGAAGGGTAGACGATGCGGTTGCCGAGGAAGTTACTCGGCCCGATCGAGGTCGGGGAGAAGCGGAAGGACGAGCTGGAGAAGTCGGCGTTGATGATCGACAAGCCGTCGGCGACCATCGTTCCACTGCCGACCGTGCTGAGGTAAGGGGTGTCGTGCTTGACCAGCGTGCCGAAGTTCGACCCGGTCTGCTCGATGTGGGACAGGTTGTACCCGAGGCACCGCAGGTAATGCACGATCGCGGAGCTGTCCCCGAAGAGCGTGGTGAAGAACTTGATGTTGGTGAGCCGCGTGATCGCCCGCTGGATGCCGTGGTGAAAGCCGTACAGCGGGTAGACCTTGCCCGGTTTGATCGCCAGGCTGAGCAACCGTGGCACCGTGCTCACCACCAGCAGGCCCACCAATATGCCGCCGAAGAAGGCCACCAGGGAAGCGACGAGCGCCTCGAGGTAGAAGGCGGGGCTGGTGAAGGCCGGCGGCCCCAGGGTGAACACCGCGTTCAGCTGCGGCACCACGGTGAACACAAGGCTCACCCCCGCCAGCGTCAGCGGCAGGTACACCAGCAGCATGGCAAGCAGCTGCGACAGGCAGTAGAGGGCCCTGCGAAGGGAGCCGCACGCGGCAGGCTCGACAGCCCGGAAATCGGTCGTCGTCGGCTGCGCCGGCGTGCCGTGCCACGACTCTCCGGCTGGAACCGCCTGCCCGGAATGCAGGGAGGAGGCGTGACCCAGCTGGGTGTCGTCGCCCATCGACGTTCCGATGTCGATGACGGCCTGCTCGCTGACGGTCACATCCGCACCGAGGGTGACAGGGCCCATCTCGATCCAGCCGTCGCGCGCCCGGTAGCAGGACAGCAGCACGTCCTTGCGGACGACCGTGCCGGCACCGATGGACAGGAGGTCGGTGCAGACAGGGACGGTGCGGGAAAGGATGGCGACGTCCTTTCCGATGCGTGCGCCGAGGGCCCTGAGGTAGAGCACGTACAGCGGTGAACCGGTGAACAGACGCACCGGGCTGGTTCGGATGAGGGTCTTGACGCACCAGAAGCGCAGGTAGGCGAAACCCCACACGGGGAACCTGCGCGGGGTGAAGCGGCCGATGAGTATCCACTTGGCCGCAATGGGCAGCGCGCAGACGCCGAGGAAGAGCGCCGTACTGAACAACACCGCCCGGAGGTAGACGCCGGCCGTCCCCGAGCCTTCCAGGGTCCAGTCGTAACCGAGGACGGCAATCGTGGCGCCGAGGGAGGAGAAGACGAGGAACATCAGCATCTGGGCCGTCCCGCACAGCACGTACCGCCAGGGGCCGGACTGCGGCGCACCCGATGCGTCGGACGGGGCGTCGGCAGTTCCCGGGGCGGGCTGGGAGGGCTGTGACGGCGCGTGCCCCGGTGCCGTGGGCTGGACAGCGGCGGGAGCGTCCGCGAACGCGGCGGCCAGACTGCTGATCGTGGGGTGCCGGTAGATGTCCTTCATCGACACCGTCGGCAGGTCGTCCCGCTTGCGCACCCGTGCACAGAACTGAGCCATCACCAGCGAATCAGCACCCAGATCCGCGAAGAAATTGCCGTCCACCGGCACCTGCTCAGTACCCAAGACTCCCGCCAGCACGTCCCCCAGCAGGCTCTCGGTGCCGGCGACTGGCACATCTGTTGGGGACTCAACCACCGCATCGGGCGGGGTGTCCTGCTGCGCCGGGGAGAAGGTGCTGTCCGTGAACGCAGCAGCCAGGCTCCGAACCGTCGAGTGCTGGTAGATGTCTTTCATCGACACGGTCGGCAGGTCGTCCCGCTTGCGCACCCGTGCACAGAACTGAGCCATCACCAGCGAATCAGCACCCAGATCCGCGAAGAAATTGCCGTCCACCGGCA
>NZ_JBHWWF010000026.1:0-58135 GCF_042736455.1 Streptomyces sp. NPDC060064 | reverse complement strand
CACCTGCTCAGTACGCAGAACACCGGCCAGAACCTCGGCCAGGAGCCCTTCGGTGCCAACCGCTGCACCATCCGTGGCCGCCGTGGTCTCGGAATACATGTGCCGTCGCCTCCAGTCAGGCCGTCCACTGTCAGATGACCGCCGAAACCGTCACGCCCCTGCTGCGCACATCGGGACGTGACACCAACAGCGGCTCCCCGCGCCTTCCGGTCGCCGGCGGGGGAGTGGCACCTCCGCCGCGCCGAGAACACCCCGAGACCGATCGATCGCCCGTTTGCCGGTGCACAGAAGGGCGCACACAAGAAAGAAAGGAAGAGTCGTCCGAGGCTGGCGACACGGACGGCCTGGCCCGGAGCTGAGCCACATTCCCATGCTTCCAGGCTCCGAAAAAGTATTGATTTCTACCATCCGGCACGTGTCCGAACCACCCCCGCCGACCGGCGGGGAGCCTCCGGCCATGTGGCTGGTGGGCAAATCGCGAGCAAGATTTCTCAAGATCTGTCCGCGCCGTGGAGTTCGCTGAGGTTCGCATCACGCTCCAGACCGGTCCCCAGTGGGTTTCGTCTCCCGCGACACTGGCGCGGCGTCGCGTGCCGGAGCTGTCGGTCCCCTGCCAGTCGGCGGCGGCAAGCTCGGACCAGGTGATCCACGTTGTGCCGTGTACGTCGGGGAGTCCGCCATAGGCGGCGTACTCGGTTCTCAGCGCCTCGGACGCGTGGCTTGGAAAGCCGCGGCTGGCTGCGTCGGTGAGAGCGGAGAGCGAATGCCGGTGGTTCCTGGCATCGGTTCGTCGTCAAGAGGCCCAGGAATGTCGATGAGAAGTTGCAGCACCTGAGAGCGGTGAGTCCGGTCGGGATGGCGTCCCGCCAAGTGGTGTAGGCCGTGAAGATCTGCGCAGCGGGGCTGGCATCGCCGAGCACCGTAGGGTTCGACATAACCGATCGACACCCTGATGGTGATGGCGTTAGCTGGCCGGTATGCCAGAACTGCGTACCGATCGTCTCCTGCTCCGCCGGTGGCGGGAGTCCGACCTCGAACCGTGGGCGGCGATGAACGCCGATCCCGAAGTCCGAGAACACCTGGGGGAACCGCTGACGCGGGAGCAAAGCGACGCCGCGATGGCACTCATGCAGGCCGAGTTCGACGAGCGAGGATTTGGGTGGTGGGCGCTCGAATCACAGGAGACTGGTGAGTTCATCGGCCGCGTCGGCTTGGACGAGGTAGACGAGGACATGCCGTTCGCGGGGGTGGATATCGGGTGGCGGTTGATGCGTTCGGCGTGGGGTCACGGTTACGCCACCGAGGCCGCCCTGGCCTGCCTGGCCTTCGGCTTCGAGGCCCTCGGGCTGCCGGAGGTCGTTGCGTCGACGACCATCAACAACCTTCGCTCCCAGGCAGTGATGCGCCGGATCGGCATGACCCGAGACCTGGCCGACGACTTCGAGGATCCGAGCGTGCCCGAAGGGCCGCTTCGCCAGTGTGTGCTGTACCGGATCCCCCGCAAGATGCCCACCAGCTACACCACGCGGCGGGACACGACCCCGGTCGGCTGAGCGGGGTCGGAGTTCGATTCGGCGCTTCCACCATGGGAACCCAGGTGCCGCGAAGGGGTTGTTGACCGTGCGCCGGAGAGTCTGTTCATCCACGGGTGCGATGACTGCACGCAGTTCGCGTCGTGCCTTCGTGCGGAGTGCATGGAGCGCGATCTCCAGCAGGGTGCGGACGTGGTAGCAGCCGCTCCGCAGGTCGGTGTCGTTGTATCCGTCGAAGGGAGTGATGTCCCCGCGCGGCCGTAGCCGCCGTCGGGCCAGTACAGCATTCGGGCTGGATTGCTGCCGTCCGGTGTAGGCGTCCTGAGCGTGGCGGGCGTGGCGGGCGTTCGGCGTCGCGAGCGAGTTGCCGGTGGCCGACGTCTTGTCGCGGTTGGCCGTCGCGACTGTCACCGCGATACCGATGACCGGAATCAAGATGCCGGCTACCCACCAGGCCCCTCGAGGTTGTTCCCCACGCCGCGGCTGCGGCGGCTGACCCGGAGGTATTGAAGGTGGCTGATACCGGGGTAACGGGCTTGGCGAAGCTGGCCTTCCCGGGGCGTGACTCAATGTCCCTCCTTGTTGACTGGGTTGAGACAACAAGGGCTAGCGATCAACCCGCCTGAGAGATGCCGGCATTGCGGCTGGATCACGGAGGAGGGGGACCTGGTGTCGGCCTGCCTGCGCGGGTCACCGCCCGCCGCTTCGCCGCCTGGAGCGAGAAGGAACAGACCAAAGCCCTCTTCGACTGCGGCCACTGGCACGTCCGCGTCACCGTCCCCGACACCTGGAACCACGTCGGCATCCTCCCCGCACCCGCACCCGCACCCGGCGAACGCGCCTGGCACTACCCCCGCACCCCCAAAACCACCTTCACCACCTGGGCCGGCGGACCCGAAATCCACACCGCCCTCGCCAAGCCCATCCAGCCGTGGAAGATCGAAATCCTCGACGGCCTGTCCTGGATTCACCACCGTCCCGAGGGGCGCCTGCCTACCGGCCCTCAGCCAGCAGCGGCATGATCCGTCCTGGAGCCTGACCGGATTCGTCATCGCCCGAACTGACAATCGCGCGAACTCAGCGTTTTCGTACGACTTCCGGTTCGTGGCGGCGCAGGAACCGGATTGTGAGCAGCGAGCAGACGATCGCCGCGCCGAGCAGCGCTCCTGTGTCGGTCAGCCACTGGCCGAAGGTGTGACGCCACAGAGGGTCGGTGGCCGAGGGAGCCGTCTTGTCCTGGGGACCGAGCAGCTGCCCTAGATCGAGTGTTACGCCTTCCGCTGCGACGGCCCACCGCGATGGCATCAGCCTGGCCACGTGTTCAACACCGGGATTGTCGAAGAGTTTGAAGACGATGCCTGAGAACATGTACTGGGCAACAGAAAAGACAACCAGCAGAGGCATAGTTCTCTCGGCAGTCTTCACCAGTGCGGAGATGACCAGACCGCACATCATGGAGGTGAACCCGAGCAGCGTGATGACGAATGTCATCTCCAAGACCGGGGTACTTTTCACGACTACGCCTTCTGACGGCAGTTCGCGCGGTGCAAAGCTGAGCGCGCACAGGACGATCCCCTGCAAGCCCGTGATCAGTCCCAGCACCGTGATCTTCGACATCAGGTAGGCGGATCTGGACACGCCCGCCGCCCGTTCCCTCTCGTAGATCACCCGTTCCTTGACCAGCTCCCGGACAGAGTTCGCGGTGCCGATGAAGCACATGCTGATGACCAGGGATAAGAGGACGGTGCCGGCCTCGACGTTCGTGTTACCGGCGGGTGCTTTTCGAAGGCCGAAGTCAGCAGGTATCACGGTGTTGGCCAGGCCCAGGACGACCGGCAGGAGGGCCATCAGGCTGACGAACCCCTTGTCGGAGGCCACGACCGCCAGGTACCGGCGGACGAGTGTGAAGAGCTGAGCTGTCCAGCGAGGTGGCTTCGGCGGATGAACGTGCTCGGGGGCCGCATGCCCCGCCCGCGTGCCTGTCTGCTGCGGGGTGACCAAGGAGGCCAGGTGCTGCCTCGACTCGCGCCACCGTCCGGACCAGTCGGACTCGTGTTCCTCCTCGAAGGCGGAGAAGACGTCGGCCCACTGCTCGTACCCGAAGAATTCCAGTGCCGTCTCCGGCGGACCGTAGTACGCCACGGATCCGCGCGGGGCCAGGACCAGCACCTTGTCGCACAACTCCAACTCCCGGACCGAGTGGGTCACCACGATGATGGTCCTGCCGTCGTCAGCGAGTCGTCGCAGCAGTTGCATGACGTCGCGGTCCATGCCGGGGTCCAAGCCGGAGGTCGGCTCGTCCAGGAACATGAGCGAGGGTGTGGTCAGCAGTTCCATGGCGACAGAGACGCGCTTTTGCTGCCCACCGGAGAGCGCGGCGATGCGTTTGCCGGCGTGGGGGTCGAGTTTGAGCTCACTCAGCACCTCCTCGACGCGACGGTCGCGCTCCGCAGCGTCGGTGTCGCGGGGAAAGCGCAGTCTGGCGGCGTACCGGAGCGCGGTCCGTACAGTGAGCTGCAGATGGAGAATGTCGTGCTGTGGGACGATGCCGATGCGCTGACGCAGTTCAGCGAACCGCTCGTGGAGGTTCTGGTTCTCGTAGAGCACCTCGCCTCTGACGTCCCGCTGGTGACCGGTCAGGGCGCGCAGCAAGGTGGACTTCCCAGAACCGGACGGCCCGATCACCGCGATCAGAGCCTTCGGCGGCACCGCGAAGCTCACTTTGTTCAGCAACGTTCTCTTGCTCTTGCCGCACTTGACTCTGACGGTCAGCCGACGGGCGATCAGCGTGGCGGCGCGGGCGGCCTGCCCATGGGAGCGGGGGGCGGTGGGTTGACTGTCCCGGTGTGCCTCTGGTGGCGCGAGGCCGCCCTTCATGTGACCGTTCTGCTGGTGCGTCGGCGCACTGAAGCGAAGCTGCGGACCATCGGCTTCACTGCCGAGGCTGGATACAGCACCGTGGGTGATGTCTGCCAGACGCATGCACCGACCGTTGGTGTATGTGCCGTTGGTGCTGCCCAGATCCTGCAGGACCCAGCTCTTTCCGTTCCAGTAGATTCGGGCGTGCCGCCACGAAACGACGGGCTCCTGGAATTCCATGTCCGACTGAGGATCACGACCCAGCACGTACGTTCTGGCAGGATCGAGTCTGCTGGCGGTCCCGTTGAATTCCATCGAGAGCTCTATTCCATGCTCCACGAGTGTTGTCTCCTGACAGTCGTGTACTCCTGCTGAGCACGTTCGGCGATGATCGCGGCATCGGCCGGCACGGGCGGCTGCGGCCGGATCGTCGCCCACTCCGCCTGCCCGGGGGCGGCGCGGCAGGTGCTTGCTCGCGCCGCCGGTGCGGACGGGGGTCGGCAGCGCCAGAGTGCCGTCATCGACTGCGCCGGCCGCCCGTCCGTTGGAATGCTGGGCGGCTGTCACGCCCAGCGGTTATCCACCCGCTGCCCCGTGCTGATGTGTCCGGCCGCTGGCTCCCAGCAAGGGACGGAGGGAATACTCCAACCATCCGTGCCGGCCTCACTGGTCGCGGTATCAGTGATCCTTGACCGCCTGGATCTCCAGCTCCAGCATGACGGTGTCACCAATCAGCGCGCGTCTTCCAGCCACGGGCGCATGGCCCGTCACGCCGAACTCGGATCGGCGGATCCGGGTGTAGGCCCGGAATCCGGCCCTGGTTCTGCCCGACACGTCGGTGTCCACACCGAGCAAGAACAGCTCGAGGGTCACCCGTCGGACCTGGCCCCGGATGGTCAGCGCCCCTTCGACGAGGTATCGGCCGTCCTTTGTGCTGATGCGAGCAGACGTGAAGTACGCCGTCGGGTGGTTGTGACTGTCGAGGAAATTGGTGGCGCGCAGGTGCTTGTCCCGCTCAGGGTTGCGGGTGTCGATCGACGTGGCGTCGATCTCTGCCCGCACGCTGGACTGCAGAGGGTCGTCCCCGACCGTGATGGTCCCGGAGAACCGCGTGAATGCGCCGCGCAGCCGGGTCATGAGGTGGCGTACGCAGAAGCCGACCTCGGAGTGGTCAGGGTCGATCTGCCAGACGCCGGTGAGCTGGTCAAGATTGACTGGAGTTGCGAGCATGGTGCTCTCCATGGGGGTGCGTTGGTCGGAGCGTGGCAGCAACGGGTTCTCGGCGGCCTGTCGGCAGCGGCGCAGGGTGGGTCAGCACGGGTCGGTGGGGTACCGACGGCACCCGTTGGCAGCCGGGCTCGACCACTGTGACCGCACTCCGCACCACATTGCGGTGACCAACTCGGGCAGTGCCAACCCCACTTTCACCGTCGTGTCGAGCCAGACCGCGCCTCGTCCACCGAAGTTGACGCGATGCCGGTCATGACCCATTTGCGCAGGCGGTGCCGAAGTGGTTGCCGGGAGCGGCTGAGTCCATGGGGCCGGGGCGCCTGCTGGGGCGGTGATCTCGCCGCGTTCGGCCTTGGCCCGTACCTCGGCGATGAGAGCGGCCGGCCGGTTGATGGCGGCCTTGGCTCCGACGTCGACAGTGGGCTTTCCGGCGAACCGGACCTTCTCGCGGACTTCCACGTCGCGCGCGAGGATCACCGCGTCAGCGGCCGCGATCACGGCGGGGTCGAGCCGGGCGAAACCGGCGGAGCCCTGTGTATCGACGACGAGTTCCACGCCGTTGGCCTCGCCGGCCTTCTGGAGCGATTCGGCGGCCATGTAGGTGTGTGCGATGCCGGTCGGGCAGGATGGGCCACGATCCGGAAGGGGCGGGACGCAGGTGCCGGGGACGCGGGGCCAGCGGCTGCCGTCTGCAGGCCCGCCTCGCCGCGGATCAGGGTTGCGACCGCCGCCGGATCGTGCCCGATACGGAGGGCGGTCGTGAATTCCTGGTCCATGAGCCGCCTGGCCAGCGCGGACACGACCTTCAGGTGATCGTCGTCCGTGCCGAGCGGCGCGGCTATCAGGAAGATCAGGTCGGCGGGCCCGTCGTGAGCGCCGAAGTCGATGCCGTAGTCGCTGCGGCCTAACGCGAGGGTCGGGGCGGTTGCGTGCTTGCTGCGGCAGTGCGGGATCCCAATGCCGCCTTCGAGACCGGTATGCATCTTCGCCTCGCGGGCGGCCACGTCGGCGAGGAAGCCTTCGAGATCGGTGACCCGGCCGACCGCGACCATCCGCTCGGCGAGGGAGCGAGAGGCGGTTTGCTTGGTCTGGGCGGACAGCTCGAGGTCAACCAGTTCCGAGGTGATCAACTCGTTCATCACGAGGCTCCTTGCTCGCGAACCGCCGCGGGGGCGGTGGTGGGTTGTGGTGGTGTGTTGTCCATCCGCGCAGAGGCAGTTCGAGCGGATGGACGGACGGGTGGGCCGGGGCCGTGAACACCTGCGACCAGTAGGCGGCCCGGGGCCGTGGGCAGCCCTGACCGGCGGGTCGGTCGGGACGGGGCGGATGGTCATGGCGCCGGCTCCCCGAGGACACGGTCCAGGGGTACGGACGTGGCCGCCGTGACCGCCGCCAGGTCCAGGTCGGCCGGTGACGGCATGACGCTGCCCGGCAGCTGGACGGCCGCGGACCCGTGGGCGACCGCCGCCGGCGGTCAGGAAGCCCGCGAGAGAAGCGTCTCCCGCGCCGACGTTGCTGCGCAGGGCGGCGGCGGTTGCGTGGCCGACCCAGGTGCCGGTGGCATCCACCAGCAGCTGGCCGTCCGCCCCAGACTGGCCAGGACCGCCTGGGCGCCTCGTTCGCGCAGCTCCTCCGGCGTCTTGACCGCGCCGCCGATCGTGGCCAGCGGGCGGCCGTGTGTTAGAGGACACTTGGGACCATCGAGTTCCCCAGGGTGCGTGGTGTTTACGGCGGTCACTAGGGAGGACTGTGTTCGGTGGCGACCATCCCGCTACTTTGTCAACGCTTTACCAAGTCGACCCACGCGGCGCCGAGTTGACGGGGTGCGTGTGCGGGTCCGCGCTGCCTGTCCGAGACCGGCGATGAGCAAGCGCGCGAATACGAACGCTCCGAGGCGGGGCAGACGTTGGGGGGCAGGGCCTCAGACGCTGGGAGGACCGCCTCTCCCGCGTATCGGCGCCCCTCCTGCCCGCATCCGACGGCAGGGGTTCGAAGACCCTGAGGATGCTGCTCACCTCTCCCGCCGCACTGCCTGCCGTCGACCGCTTCGTCCTGCGCACCAAGAGCATCCGGTCCGCGTGTACTTCGGGGCCCTGGCCCAGCGGCTGGGCCTCCCCTTCGACTCCCCCCAGTGCCCGCTGCCGGTCATGTCGTCGAATGGGGCATCGTCACAGGAGGCCCGATCGCTGCCGACCCGCAGGACCGATGCGGATCCGCTCCCTCAGGTCCCTCTTTGACCACCACACTGCACAGGGCGGTTCGCGATGGGGCGAACCCGGCGCGGGAGAAGGGCAGAGCTTCGCACATGGCCAAGGAAGTTCACGGCCGTAGGTCTTGTACGTACCCCAACTGCGGCCGCCTCGGCGGCCGCAGTGAGCCGCAACTCCGAGCCGCTCCAGCGGGTGGACCAAGGCCCCGTCCGCATCGCGGACCCGCCGCTCAGGGTGCGAAGTGCGCGGTGCGGACACGGTGCAGCCACGCCTCCACGGGAGCCTCGTCCGGCTGATCCGGCAGGACGCTCCTCGTCCCATCGAACCGCTCCTCGAAACGCTGCAGGAGAGGAAGCGCCGCCATCGCGTCCCCCGCGACCTGATCGCCGAAGGCGTGGTAGGCCTCAGGGTCCTCGACGCGGACGTTGAGCCGGCCGGTGGCGTACAGCTCGAAACCCTGCTGGCACAGGCGCCTGAGATGCCGGGCATGCTTTGCGCTCCGCTTGCGGGTGTCCGCCGAAAAGGATCCGTTGCCCCGGTCGCACAGCCGCTTGAACTGCTGGGTGGCATAGCCGAGGTAGGCGTCACGGACGCGCTTGGCGGACAGCAGGGAACTTCGCAGCTCGATCAGTTCGTCACCCAAAGCAGTGCGCACTTCGTAGAGGTCGTCGGGAAGCCAGACGAGTTCCGTAACCGTGGGATTGCCGCGCAGGGCGAGGTTGCACCACTTCGCTGCCTCGTGCAGCGTCCGGTCCGGCGCCGTGGTGACATGGGACTCGGCCGGGCGGTGCAGGCCGTGGAGTGCGGCCGTGTCCACAGCGAACAGACCGAGACGGTCAACGTCGGATCCCGGCCCGGCCAGTCCGTAAGCGGTGGAACCGACGATCCCTGACAGAAGTACGTTCATGGTGCGATGTCTCCGGTCAGGACGAGTGCGGGCGCAGTGAACGCTACGGCAACAGCCCAGCACGACTCCACGGTATTTCGGCACGACCCCTCCCTCCCCGCAGCGAGACCGCCCAGCTCTGCGTCGCCTTGGAGACTCTTCCCGCAGGCTGGGGGCGATCGTGACCTTCACGCCCGGCACAGCGAGCGTGATGGCTCCCACGCTCGACCTCGTACTCGGGGCCACCTGCCTGGGCAAGACGCGCCTTGGGGGTGCGCTCGCGGCCGCCGCGGGCGCACATTGCCCGGTCGTGGCCCTTAGCCGACGGGATCCCGTTGGTCGGTGTGACCTGCGGTTGTGCGTGTGTGTGCTGGTCATACCCGGGCGAGGGGATCCCGTGACTCGGGCGGGTGGTGGTCGAAGACATCTTCCTGGGTCAGGGCCGTGGACGCTTGTGCAGGCAGTCAGTGGCCGGCCAGCCGGCACCTTTCGGAATGATCGGGCTGATCGTGTACCGCCTCCCTGGGGGTCAGATTGCCGCACGGGGTTGCGGATATCGGCGTGCCCCAGTGCGCCTGTGCGTGTCAGCACCCTGGGCCTCCTGTCGGCGGAGGACTCTGAGAACCGACCGTTGCTCAGCTTTCCGGTTCGCTGTTCTTCCGGTCTTTGACGGCAAGATCCTGCCGGGAGACGGCACCCAACTTCCGTAGTGCACGGGCGACATGCTGCTCCACCGTCCGCGGGGACAGGTGCAGGGTGGCCGCGATCTCGCGGTTGCTCAGGCCGGCCCCGGCGAGCTCTGCGACCTCCTCCTCGCGCGGTGACAGCCGTTCGCCGTAGCTGGGCCTGCCCCGGGGGCGGCGCCGCTGGGCACCCGGATGGGCCCGCAGTTCCGCCCGTACGCGAGCCACGTCCCATGTCGCGCCAATGACTTCCAGCTCATGTGCCGCAGCGGCCAGTTCCGAGACGCCCGCAGCGGTCTGCGGGCCGCCCGCCACGGCGCACCGTCCGCAGGCCTCCGCGGCGAGCGCCGCCTCGTAGGGCCGGGGAAGCGCCTGGTAGCGGATGCGGGCACGCCGGAAGCAGTCGGCTGCTTCGGGGAAGTCGCCGTCCGCCTCGGCGAGCACCGCCCGGCACCACATCAGTGCTGCGTAGGCGGCCGGCGCCTGTCTGCCCTCCATGCCTGCCGCGAACTCTTCCACCATCTCCCGTGCCGCGTCCCGGTTCCCGGCCCGAGCCGTGGCTTCCACAGCCCATGGAGCCAACTCGGCCGCCCACACCCATACGGCCTTGGCCCGCAGCCTTGCCCATGCCTCAGCCGCCTCCCGGGCGGCGCCCGCAAGGTCCTGACGGGCCATCGCGAGCCTGATGCGGCCACCCGCGGCCGCCGCGGTCAGCGGGACGGCGCCGTCCTCTCCGACCAGGCCGGGACCGGAGAGCCAGGTGTCCGCCTGGCCCCACTCGCCCTTCGCCAGGGCGAGCAGGCCGAGGACCAGCCGTGTGTCGCCCGCGACGGCCGGCATCTCGGCCGTTTCCGCCACCATCGCGCGGGCCCGGGCGGCCAGGCCCGCCCTGCGGCCGGTCATCATGTCCACAACCAGTGACGTAGCCTGGGTGAACTGCTCTGTCCACGACGCACCGCTTCGGGCCGCCAGTGTCATGGCCTCGGCCTGCAGCTCGCGGGATCGCGCGTACTCACCGAGCCAGACGGCGGCATTTGCGGCGCTGCTCAGACCATTCCCCGAGGCATGCAGAATCCGGAGATCATCGCTTTCCCGGGGAAGTTGCTCCAGATGCCGCCACCCGTCCGGATCACCCACACAGACCACCACGGTCATCCGGGTCACCGCGACCTTTGCCTGGACCATCCTGTCCCCGCTCCCGGCCGCTGTTGCCTCGGCCCGCGCCAGCCAGGCGAGATTTTCTGCCAGTGATCCGCCGGGCCAATAGGGGACCCCAAGGGATGACATCGCCCGCGCCGCCAGTACCGGATTGCTGTGCAACTCCTCAGCTGCTCGTTCGAGTTCGGCACGCGCCTCGGCGCTCCGCCTGACCATGTGCATGAGGCTGCCGAGGTTGAGCCGGATCTCGCCACGCGCGGCGGTGGGCAGCGCGGGGTCGTCGACCACCCGGCGCAGTACCTCGACCGTCTGGTCGGAGCGCAGCCCCTTGAGTGCAGTGTGGGCGAGCAGAAGGGCCAGCCTGGCCCGGTCCGACGGCGCGACTCCGGGATGTGCCAGCGTGTCCTCGAGCAGCGAGATCGCCGACTGGTGATCCCCTTCGCCGATGGCCTCACGCGCGGCGTTCTCCACGCTTTGAAGCCAGTCCGCGATCCGGCCGGACGCGAGTTGCTGGCGGGCGAGGCGCACCCACGGCACCGGACGCCGTGCCGCCAGGGCCTCGGCCGCGTGATCGTGCAGCTGCCGTCGCACCGGGCCGGGCAGCAGCTGATGCACGGCCGTGGCCTCCATCGGTACCCGGAAGCCGTACCGGCCGAGCCCCAACTCGTTCAGCACCGCTTCGGACAGCGCGGCCGTCAGCGCCGCACGGCCGCCCTCCGCCGACAGGCCCGCCATGAAGGTCAGCTCGTCCTCCGTCGCGGCCTCGTCGAGCACCGCCGCCGCCCACACCACGCGCCGCGGCTCCTCGTCCAGCGCCGCCATGCGGCCGACCACCAGCTCGGTGAGCCGCTCCGGCACCGCGGCCTCGTCCACGTCCCTGGCGGTCAGCCGTCCCTGGCCGAACGCCGCGGCTCTCGCGCCAGGGAGCGGACCGCCCGCAGTGCTGTGCCTCAGACCGGCGGCTGTCTTCACCTCGGCCACCAGATCGGAAACCACCTGCGCGTTTCCGCCCGAGCGCTCATGAAGCCGGGCGATGAACCCCTGCGAGCAGCGGTCCTCGCCCAGCGCCTCCATCGCCATCCGGCGGACCTCAACCTCGCCGAGCGGCCTGAGCCGTAACCGTACGAGACTCAACTCGGCCGGGTACCCTACCGGCGCACCCAGGACCAGCCCAGGACGGGCCAGCTCCTCGGGCCGATAGGTCAGCACGGCCCTCAGTCCGGCCGGGGGATGGGCCAGCACGGTACGCAGCGCGCGCGCGTCCCGCTCGTCCGCACGGTGCACGTCCTCGGCCACCAGCAGCACCGGAGCACCGGTGTCGAGCGAGGCCGCCAGCTCTCCCAATGAAGAGGCCGTGAGCGTTCCCGGCCACGGCGGCGCCGGGGCGGCGGCCAGCCGTCCGCCGGGACGGCGTACGGGCCCGGCCTCGGCCACCGCCGCCTCGGTCCCTTTCGGGTAGGCGGGCTCCCGGACGACACAGGCCCCCGACGCCGTGAACGTCACGTTCAGACGGGGCGCCCGGCCGAGCTCCGAATGCGCGAGCAGCCACCTCACGAACCAGCTCTTGCCCGTCCCTGCCTCTCCACCGACCAGAACCAGCACCCTCGCGTCCGGCGCGGCCAATGCCAGTGGCTCGCGTACCGCCGTGTCCCACTCGCTCTCACGCATCACGGTCCCCCTGCCTTGCTTCGTGCCTGCCATGACGCTGTTCCGGGCGCAGCCGGTTCAACACCCGTAGCGCCGGGCTTTCTTACGTATAGATGCGCTGGGGGGCCTGTCCGGAGGCCAGGGAACCGGCCAGACTTATAGGTGGACCCGTGGTTGCGTATTGACGCCGGGACGGACGCTCCGGGTCGTGCTCAGGTACGACCACTTCCACAGCTCACGGCAACGCTGCTTCGCCGAAGACTGACGGACAGGTCATTCGACCCTCATGTGTGGCGTGAGAGGAGGACACAAGCGCGCTCCTGAGGGTCGCCCGGGCCCGAATCCGAAACGCTCGGACTGCCGGAGTTCCGCGATGTGATGAGGAAGCTGACTCTGCGGCCCGAGGCACCCGCACCGCGGGTCTCACCGCCCATCTCCGCTCCTGTCCGGCCTGCACGAGCGTCTACACGGCGTGTCTCGGCTCGATCTGCCGCTCGAAGCGCGGCTGCCGGTACGGCTGGTGGGGTTGACGCGCCGTCGGTGCGGACGCGGGTCGGCAGCGCCGAGCAAGCCGGGATGGTGGGAGACGACGACGCCGGCACCAGCTTCGGGCGTCTGTACAACGCGGCACCGCCGCCACCATCGACAAGATCGCGCACACTCAGCGCCTTCGAGGCTCGGGGCAACGGGATGAAGCTCAAGGTCGGCGCAGCAAGAGGTAACCGTCCCGGTCGATGGCTGTCCGGTAGCCGCGGGCTCGTGCAGCATCGATGTCGCGAGCTTGTTGGTCAGGTGAGATGGGCCAGCCCTGCGGGGTGGCGGTATCGACGACGATCCATTCAGGGACGGGTCTGCGCGGGCGTACAGCAGCTGGTGCACCGTCCTCGCCGCCACCGCGGCCGGCACCCGGGTGACGGCCGGTATCCCCGTCATTGAGCCGGACGCGAGCCGGGTTGAGGTCCGCGAGCACGGCGGTTCGACACGCTTCGGGAAATTTCTTGGGTATGGGTGATCCGCCATCCCCTTATTGCCGATCCCCAACCGTCCGCGGTGAGATGAGAGCGCACGGCGCTCCACACCGGAACACTGGCCCACAGGGCGGCGCTGGTGATTCACGACCTGAACTCGCCAGCTGCCCGATCGCCGGCGCGCGGACCGGCACCCCGGACTGCCGATCGCCCGGGTTCAGATCCGGCTCGCGGCGCCGCTGCCCTGTCGCCGGACCAGGCCCCCGTGCACCACACCGCCGGGCGGCTTCCGTACCCGTTCTTATGTCACCCAGTCACCGACCCCTGTTTTCATGGAATGCGGAAGGCTTGGCTGCTCCATGGTCGACCACCAGGACGAACCGCCCACTGATGCCGAACTCGTCGCCGCCGCTCTGAGGAACCCTGTATCCGACGCCGCAGTGGAGGAGTTGTACCGGAGGCATCGTGAGCCGGTCCTCTCGTACGCGTACACCTGCCGCCATCATCCGCGGAGCACCGAGGATCCAACCGCCTGCGCAACGGCGCCAGCGGTGAGGGCATCGACCATCACAGAGGCATCCAGCGATTGCACCAGAATGCCGTCAACATCGCAGTCCCCATGGGCCCGTGCCGAACCACGGGGGAAGGGCGGCTAATCCGCATCGATCCCCTCTCGGGGACGAGCGGCGACGACAGTTGTCTTCTTCGCGTCGAACTCCGCGCCGGCGAGCCCGGGCACGAGATGCAGCTCGGCATGCTCACCTGGTTGGGAGGGGAACGACCCGCATCCGGATCGGGGCGCGCCGGTTGTGCTCACGTGCAACCGCTACGGCGCCGTACGGCTCCGCTATCTCGTCGACGGCCGGGCACTCGCATCGGACGCGCCCTTGTACACCTCCGTCAACTCGTCGGAGTGACGCACGGATTACCGGCTGAAGAATTCCATCGCCTCCCACGGCTGTCACCTGCCACCGGAGATGAGTGGAAGACGCCTATGCAATTACTCCTCGGCTCGCGACCGCTGCAGCAGCCGCTCTCCGGCGCTGCCATGGTACTTGCTGTCGCAAAGGCCATCTCGAGCTGTTTAGGCTTCTTTGCCGCCGCCGCTACCCCGCCGAAGTGAATCACCCAAAACGCTTCCACTGGCATTCGAGCATCGGTCACAATGTCACTTCCGCCTCATCGAAAGGCCTTGCTAAGCATGTCCGGTGATAGTGTTGACTCCCTGTCCGACGCCGAACTCACGGCAGCAATCAGAGAGTTAGTATCCGAAGCTCCGGTGGAGGAGCTGTACCGGCGGCACCGTTCGGCGGTTCTGTCTTACGCGCGTACGTGTTGCCGTGATCCGCACACGGCCGAGGACCTGGTCTCGGAAGCCTTCGCCCGCACGCTGCAAGTGGTGCGGTCCGGGGGCGGTCCGGAGGCCGCCTGGCTCCCGTATCTGCTCACCGTTGTCCGCCGCGTCGCCGCGGAATGGGCGGTCACATCAAGGCGCACCGAGCTGTCGGCCGACTTCGAGGAGTGGCTCAGCAACCTGCCCGACAGTCCCGAGGCGGGGAGCAGCGAGGAGCGGATACTCCGTCTGGAGGACAACAGCCTCGTCATCCGCGCCTTTCGCTCGCTGCCCGAGCGCTGGCAGGCCGTCCTGTGGCACACCGCCGTCGAGGAGGAACCCGCCTCGAAGGTCGCTGGCCTGCTCGGCATGGGCGCCAGCGGGGTCGGCTCGCTGGCGTCCCGGGCCCGGGAAGGGCTGCGCGAGGCCTACCTGGCCGTGCATGTCGAAAGCGCCTCCGTGAGCGAGGAGTGCCGCCGCTACAGCTCCCTGCTCGCAGCCGCGGTGCGCCGTACCGGCCGTCGCTCGAACAAGGACCTCGACCGGCACCTTGTGCAGTGCCCGCACTGCCGTCACGCGCTGACCGAACTCACCGACCTCAACGAGCGGCTGGGCTCGGCGCTGCCGACAAGCGTGCTGCTGTGGGGCAGTTCGGCGTATGTGGCAGCCCGGATGGCCGAAGCCGGCGCGAGTGCCGCTGGTGCGGCCTTGGCACCCGGCACACTGGGCGGCGGCCTCTCCCCGAACGGTGGTACGGGGTGGTGGCCACCGGCCGCGGACTCCCCACTGCGCTCGGGCGCGTTCGCCGGTGGCGTCGTCACCGCCCTCGCGGTCGCCCTCCTCGTCCTGCCCATGCCGTTCGGCGACGACGGCACCGAGTCCTCGCCCTCGCAGGCGGCGCCGGCCGTGACGGAGGTCGAGCATCCTCCGCCCGTCACGGTCACGGCCACCCCCTCCCAGCAGATCCCTTCCGGCCAGGCCCGGCCGGCCGTCCACGCATCGGGGAAGCCGGCCAAGCCGTCTCCGACCGGGGCCGGGCTCGGGACCGTCACGTGGTCGGGCACCCTCCGCAACCGGGGAATCACCGCGAAATGCGTCGAGCCTGCCGGCACAGCAATCGTCCAGAACACATGCGACGGCAGCAAGGACCAGGTCTGGCAGTCCGTGTCGTCCAAGACCAGCAAGGACTACAGCCGGCTGCGCAACGCCGCCACCGGCGAGTGCATCGACTACGGTGCAGCGACCTACCACTCCGGAGCCACCGGCAGGGACGTCATCGACGTCGGAATGTGCCCCTGCCGCACCGAGGGCGAAGGGCAACTGTTCCGCTTCGACCTGTGGTGGGTCGAGAACGACGGCAGCTACCTGGTGCGCGCCGACCGAACGGACGGCAAGCCCTGGGACGAGATGGTGCTCGGCATGCAGGCCTGGTGGGAGGGCGGCGACCCGCCGCCCGAGACGAACGCCCCCGTTGTGCTCACCTACAACTACTACAACGCCACACGGCTCCGCTATTTCGTCGAGGGCAGGTGACAGGGCAGGCCGGGCCGGACCCCCGTACGAGCCCGTCACTCAACGGCACATGGGCCCCACTCGGCAAAGCCTCGGCAAAGCAGCGGGATGGACGCAGTCGAACACCCTCTTCTCCTGTGACAAGCCAAACACGCATAACGAGGGGGACTCGGTGGCACGAAGCGTCCTCGCGCACCACGTCCACCAGCGCTTCAGCGATGCGCCCTGCGTTCGATGGGCGCGGAGAACACTGTCCGTTGCGACCAGACCGACGCCGCGTCGGTCGCCGCAATGCCGGTTCCCGAGGCGGGTTCAGCACATTGGGTTTATGCGGTCATGAGGTCCGCCATCGCGGCCACATGGCGTACATCACGGGGGGTGTCGCAGGCGATACCCGCGTCGGCGCTACCGAATTCACCTAAGCGAGTATCACCACATTTCCTTGCCGGCTGAGGAGCAGCGTCTCAGTCGGCAGGGAGGGTGGCGCCGTGACGGAGTTCACCCATGGCACCACCGGACTTGAGTGGAAGGCTCCTCAATGCAATTGCTCTTGGGCTCGCGACCATCACAGCAACCTCTCTCCGACGCTGCTGTGATGATTACGTTGCGCAAAGGCCAGATCGAATTCTTTCGGCATCTCTACCGCCGCCACTACGCCGCAGTGCAGGCATACGCCTCCCAATGCGTGAGAGGTCCGCTGCATGCGCAGGAGGTGACGTCAGATGTCTTTGCGCACCTGCTCCAGCAGATGGTGTCCGGCGAATCGCTCATCGAGCGTCGTCATCCGGGATGCCTGCGACCCCAGTTACTGGGAAAGGTCCGCACCGCCGCGATCAATCGCTGGCACCGGGAGCGCGACACGCTGTCGCCGGACTTCCGGGCCTGGGTCGCGGCAGGATCACGGTGGCCCTGGGGCGAAGACGGCCAGCTGGCTGTCGCGTACGAGCGCCTCCCGGCCACCACCCAGTGCCTGCTGTGGCACTCGGTGGTGGAACGGGATGATCCCGCGTTCACGGCACGCATCACGGGCCTGGATCACCATGAGGTTCCGGCTGCGTGCGACCAGGCCATGACCGCGCTGCGCCAGGTCCGTGCGGACCTGTACCTCGAGCGGCTGGAGCGTCCGGACTGCAGGGATGTGATCGAGTGGCTGACCCAGCGGCCTGAGGCGGACTCGGCCGAAGGATGGGGCCATCTCCGCGCGTGTCCGGCCTGTGCGGCTGTTTACAAAGACCTGTCCCAGCTCGACGAGCAGCTCGAAGCGCAACTGCCGGTACGGCTGTTGGGATGGTGGACGGGACAGCGATACCTGCGTGCGAAGGCCGCCATCCCCGTACCACTGGGCGATCCGCCGTTCCTGGCAAGGTTGCTGGAGCGAGGCCGGGCCGATGCCTCCGCAGAGCCCTCGCGTGCATGTCGGGCCACGGCGGCCACCCGGGGGAGCCGGGGGAGCCGGGGAAGAAGCAGGGCAGCGTCCCTGCAGTCTCCTCGTCACTCCCGGGCCGCTGTCGCGGTGGCGGGCTTCCTGGTCGGCGTTGGCGCGGGCGTGCTCCTGCTGACCGCTTGTGACCCGCGGCTCGGAGCGCACGTACAACCGCCCCCTACGTCCGGACCTTCATCTGCCCCGGACGACCCGCCGTCACAGCAAGCAACACCTCCTCCTGCGCTCTCGGCCCGATTCCCCGTCCAGGTCAATGCGTACACATCGCAGCAGGGGACAAGCGCCGACTCCGACCCCGGTGCCCGTGCCCTCGGAAGCTCTTCTGTCCTGCGTTACGACCGGGTCGATTTCTCCACCGTCCGAGACACCCTCGCCGTGGCGAGGCTCGCGGGGCCGTCGGGCGGCGGTGCCCGGTTAGAGCTCAGGCTCGATTCCCCTGCCCGACCACCGCTGGCACAGATCAGTCCAAGTGCCGACGGTTCCGTGAACGACATCTCGGTGCCCATCACCCCCGTCGAGGGCGTGCACCGTGTCTACGTCACGGCGCACTGCCCGACGACCACCGATCGATGCGTCGAACTCTTTGCGTTCGGTGCCGCACCGTCGCTGTCTGGGGCTCTACTCGCCCTTCACCGTCCATAGGGGGCGTCATGCCAATCATCCGTGGCCACCACCGAGCAGCCACGACTTCCTTGTTGCGTGCGAAGAGGCCGACCTGGTGGAAGCCGAAGGGAGTGAACCTTCTCGGGCTCACGTCGGTGTCGGCCGCGCTGCTGCCACTCACCACCCCGGTGGGGGGAACCGCGAACGCCGGTCCGGTGAGCGCGTCGTGTGCCGCTCCGGCGGTGGGCGTCGCGGCAGTTCCTCATCACCACGCGGCGCCGACGGCGGCGATGAGGCCCGCCGCCGCTCGATGCGGACCTCGTCAGTATCGACGGTGCGCGAGAGGTCATCCGTATCGCAAAGCCTGATTCGCCCCGCCGCGTCGGCGGATGCTGTTGTTGCGTCCCTTCCTTCAGGCGCTTAAGCGCTGATTCGAGTCGCGCCAGGGACAAGTCGAGTTTCCCAGAGGAATGCTGGTCGAGAGAAACCTCGACCGGCATTTCTGCGTTGCCCGGGGCGGGACGTGCGCACATGCGGAAGCGACGCTCCGTCAGAATCCATAAAAATTCCATGAGTTCCGTTGAGTGGGTCTGGATCCGCATCCGTACTATCAGGTGACGGTTGCCAGTGATTCGGCCCAATGAGGTCGTCATTCGAGGCAACCGGAAAGTGGGGCCTGACGGCCCCTGAGATTCAGCATGGAAAGGAAGAATGAATCATGGGATTTGATCTCTTCGGGCGCGTCCAGCAGGGTGCCGGGCGTGGCAAGCAGGCCGCCGGGCGCTGCCGGCGTGGCGCTGGTCAGGGCGTGCGGGGCAACGGCCGCGGCCAGGTCCGCGGGGCAACTGGCGCCCGCAGGCGCGCCTGCCGGTAACCGTTCTGCGGATACGAGAGATTCCAGTCGGCTCCGGCAGTCGACGGCCCTGCGGATGACAACGCCGGAATTCTCTCCGCCCGCCTGACAGGGAGTCGGAGATTGATACCGTCAGCACCTCTCACGGTCATCAACTCCGATTACCGAAACGAAAGGGACGCGGCCGCAGCATGAATTGCTGCGGCCGCGGTCTGCCGGGGGACGGCTCGACTTCAGCACTCCAACCCAACACCGGTTGTTATATGCGCCAGATGAACAAATCAGCCATGCCCACAGTCGCAACCACACACGGACAGCGTGTCCGTCACGCGAGAACATCGCCCGTTGCCAGCTTCAAGGAATTCTGGCCATTGGCCCGGAAGAACAGACCCGCCATGGCGGCGACCTTATTGTTGCTCATGCTCTCCGCGGGTTTCCAGACAGCCTCCATCTGGCTGGTTTCCTACCTCACCGACAATGTGCTTGCCGGTGGCAGGGTCTCTGCGTTCTGGCTGCCCGCCGCGACATGGCTCGCCTTGGCGGTGCTCGGTGGACTGGCGGGATTTGCGGGCGGGTACCTCGCCGACTGGGTGAGTGAGCACTTCCTGCTTCAGTTGCGTGACCACACCTTTCAGCACCTGCAGAAGCTTCCTCCGGACTATTTCGGAAAGCGTGGGATCGGCGACCTGGTGGCGCGGCTGACAGGCGACATCGAGGCCGTGGAGTCCCTGGTCACCTCCGCTCCGGTAGCAGCAGTGACCGCCATGTTCGAGATCATGTTCTTCACCGTCGCTGCCTTCTGGATCAGCTGGCCGCTCGCCCTGGCGACCGTCGCTGCCGCGCCAGTGTTCTGGCTGGTCGCTCGTGCCTTCTCCCAGCGCATGCGGACCGTGACCCGGCAGGAGCGAGACAGCAACGGACAGCTCGCCTCCCTGCTGGAAGAGAACCTGACCAACATGTCCGTCGTGCAGGCATACAACCGGCAGGAAGCAGAGCGCGCACGGGTGCACCGCGAAGGGCGGACATGGATGCGTGCGAATCTACGCCAGGCGCTCCTGGACGGTGCCTATCGGCCCCTCAGCGGGTTTGTCGAAACCCTCTGCGTCCTGCTCATCATGGGCATCGGAGCCTGGCAGATCTCTGCTGGGCGGCTCACCATCGGCGGCCTTCTTGCCTTTTCGGCATACGTCGGACATCTGTATCCGCAGTTGGAGCAGGTCAGCGCACTTTTGATCCAGATGTCGTCGGCGACGGCTGCAGCGGAACGCGTCCTTGAGGTGCTTGCAGCTCGGCCCGTTGACCCGCCCGCGGACGGTCTCGTCACCGTTGATGACGGTCCTGCTGAACGCATTTCCCTTGACAAGCCGCACCTGAGGGAGGCCCGTCCGCGGCGACGCACGGCCGTTGGGTCCCCTCGGGGCTCCGGCAAGCGCCCGACGGCACCGCACACGCCAAGCCTCGACCGGCCGGATCCGTCCGAAGTCCTCGCATCGGTTCGTGGCTCGATCGCCTTCGAAAGTGTCAACTTCTTCTATCCCGGTGCAGCACGACCATCGCTCTGGGAAGCCTCGCTCACCGCTGCACCCGGTCAGCTCGTTGTGATCACGGGACCGAGCGGGGCCGGCAAGTCCACGATCGGCAAGCTCCTTCTACGCTTCTACGCTCCCTCGGCCGGCCGCATTCTTCTCGACGGTCTGGACATTGCCCCGATGACGGCGGCATCACTGCGCCGGAACGTCTGTCTCCTGCCGCAGGAAAGCATGCTCTTCGAGGGGACGATCCGGGAGAACATCGCCTACGGTCGCCCCGACGCCGACGATGAGCAGATCACCGCAGCCGCCAAGGCCGCCGACGCGCACGATTTCATCAGCGCCTTACCTCACGGGTACGCCACCTCGGTCGGCCGGCAGGGCCAGTTCCTCTCCGGAGGGGAACGCCGTCGGCTGGCCATCGCACGTGCCATGATCCGTGACGCACGGATCCTCGTCCTTGATGAACCCACTACGGGCCTGGACGACGAATCCGCAGAGCGGATCACCGAACCCCTTCGCCGCCTGACCACCGAGCGCACCACATTCCTCATCACTCACGACCTGCGACTGGCCTCTTACGCCGACACCATCATCGAGGTGGATGCAGGAACGTTGACGACGATCCCTCCGCGGCCGGCTTCCGCTCCCTGACCCGCGTGCAGGACATCCCGGTCAGCTGCCCGTACGAAGCCGGGGCCCCTCTCGGCCGTAGCGCCGCGCTACGTCGGCGGTGAAACGGCGGCAGAGCTGCTGCCGCCCGGCCGCCCGACCGGGATGGTACGGGACCGTATCCGGAGCATGCACCGACTGACCGAGGATCTCCTGGAGATCTCCCGCCTCGATGCGGAGGTGGAGCAGGCCGACATCGAGGTTCATCAACTGGGGCCGCTGGCCGAGCGTGCGGTGCTGGCCACCGGGCTGCAGGCCGAGGTCCGGATTGAGCGGGACACCCGGGTGGGGAGCAACCAGCGCAGGCTTCAACGCGTGCTGGGAAACCTGGTCTCCAATGCCCACAAGCATGGCCATCCGCCGGTGGTTCTGACCGTCGACGGCCAGGCCATCACCGTGCGGGACCACGGGGACGGCTAACCCGGGCATGTCCTCGGCCACGGCTCCCAGCGGTTCAGGAGCCAGTCCGCAAGCGGCAGGAGGACCGGTCACGGTCTCGGGCTGATTATCGCTGTGGGGCAAGCCCGTGTCCTCGGTGCCACGCTGCGGTTCTCGAACGCACCTGACGGCCGAGCCGTCGCCGAACTCGTAATCTCCCCGCCGAGCCCGGAACAGCGGCTCCAACAGCCAACGGACCCAGGCAACTCCCGCCCGAAGGCGTAGTAGAACGCTCACGGCTTCGCGCACCGCCACAACCGCTTGAATAGCGCTCGCCGATGGAGTCGGCGGCGTGTGCGGGGAGCGGCTCGCAAGCGCCGGGCCATGGGGAGAAGCGAAGTGTTGGTCCGCGCGCCTTGGGAGGTGCGTGGGGTGCTGTTGATGGCGTGGCAGTGGCGGACATTGTTCGTTCCTGCCGAGTCGGTTCACAGCGCCACATGGGACCGGCGTCGGCACAGAGGCGGTGCGTTGGAGCGGGAACAGCCGGATGGGTGCCGCGTGGCCCGTGGGTACAGGGGCGGTGTGTTCGAGCCGCTGCTGACATGAGGGGACGGGTCCCTGCACCTGAGGTGCCGGGACCCGCCGTCATGTCGCTGGGGCAGGGCGCGTTGCAACCCAGCGTGTACGACCCCGATTCCGAGAGGGAGCGGGCCTGGTAGGTGTGGTGGCCGCTGGATCCGTGGTGGGTGGGCCTACCGCGAGACCTGCTGGTCGCGACGGTCTGTCAGGTGGTTCCGTTGCAGTGCCGCAGCGCGAGGCTGAAGTTGCTGCCGCTGGGCCCGGAGAGGCCGGCGCGGTGTGTGCCAGCGGCAATGAAGGAACCGCAGTCGGGCTGGTAGGCGGAGCCGTTGGTCAGGCTGCCGGTGCGCGACGCCTCGTGGCTGGTGAAGGCCTGTCCCCGGGCGCCGGCGTTCAGCTGACCTTGGAGCTGATGGCCCGTTCCATCGTGGTGAGACCGATGTGGTTGAAGGGTTTGTTGATGTTGCGCATGAGGGAGTCCTGCGACGGGCGGTAGATGCCGCGCTCGTAGTAGCGCCCGCCCTGGTAGGCCCCGATGACGCCGCCGTCGGGGGTGTTCCGTCCGAGGTAGGGCGCCCACTTGGCCCCGCGCGGGTCGGTGGTGACGTTCCGTTCCCTGGGTTCACCGCCCGGGTTGGTGGTGCCCGGTGTGTAGTACTCGTCGGCCAGGCCGCCTACGGAGTGGCCGAGTTCGTGGATGGCGATGCGGCCGGACTGCGCGTTGCCGCCGGAGGCGGTGGCGAGGCTCGGGTAGCCGGCGCCGCCGTACTTGGTGGCGTTGCCGACGGCGACGATCGCGTCGACGCCGGGGGCCTGGGCGGCGTACGCCTGGGCCTTCGACTCGTTGAGACAAAGCAGCCGCTCGAGACCCTCGCAGAAGAAGCGCATGTCCAGGGCGGTGTCACGGTTGATGCCCGGAGAGGGGTCGTTGTCCACGCCGGACTCGTTGGACCGGACGTTGACCAGCCACACGTTGATGAGCCGGCGGTACTTGTTCCACGGGGCCGTGGCGGCGATCTCGTTCCACTTCGCCTGTGCGTGTTGACGCAGCAGCCCCGTCTGTGAGGCTGTGTAGCCGTCACCCACGATCACCATGTCGAATCGCGAGGCAGATGGTCCGGTGTTCTGAAGGGCGGTCACCTCGGCGGCCGCCGCCTTGGCGTCGGCCGCCGCGGCTGCGGTCTTGACCTGCTTGGATATTTTCACCCGGGTGATGGTGCCGTCCGGCGAGAACACCTCCCGCCCTTCGGTCGGCTCGGCGATGCCCGGCGCCGCGGCTTTCGGCCGCATGTCCTCAAACGCCGGACGGGCTGAAGAATTCGACCCCTCCGGGGTTTGAGGAGCGGGGGTCCATCCCGCAAGCATGGCGGCGAATCCCGCAGCACACAGCATGGCCACGGCCAGTAAGATTGAACTTCGTCGGCGCATCAGCGCTCCTCCTTGTACGTTAATTGGTGTGGGTGCGGCAGTACTTCGGCGGCCAGCCGCCGCCATGGGCGGGGTGCGGGGCCGTGACGTATCAGCGGCGTGCGGCCCGCACCCCTGTCGGTCCCTCCTGACAAGCCCTCTGGCTGAATGGGAGGCATCGGGGCCGAGCCCCCTGCGTCACCGGCCGAGGGGCGTCTTCACCGCGCCTGGCACGGCAGGAGGGTGCGCGGCCGGGTCGACGTGCGTGCGTGTGGCGTTGGGTGCCTGACGTCGGGCGTATGCGGCCCGGCAGCGCACCGCCGTCGCCCAGCAGGGCCGCCCTGAGGCATCGGCACGGTCCAAGAACCGCTCGACGACCTCATCCACCAGCTCATCGGGCTTGACCGCCGGATTCTCCTTGTCGCTCACGTCCGATCCGGGAGGCCAGGGGCCCACGCGAGCCCCCGGCCGACCTGCCACCTCACGGACTTGGACGATCTTTCAGATACAGCCCCCGGAATCGCCACCTCACTCCGGGGGGCGTCCTGTTGTGCCGAGTCGTACGCGTCTCAGGACCTCCTTTCCGGTGTCGTGCAGTTGCCTCCGTTTGGATCGAGGTGAATTCCGAGTAGTGCGGAGGTGGGTGACCCGCTCCCGCCCCAGGGGACGGCGAGGCGGGAGCGGGAATACCCGGTGCTATTCTCGAGCTATCCGACGCGCTCGACGCGCACGTTCCGGATGACGTTCCTGCCCGGTTCGCGGACTTGCTCGAACGCCGCATTGTTCAGCAGCACACAGCTTCCGGAGGGCGAATTCACCTTGACGGTCGTCGACCTGTTGTTGTCGAGGTTTGTCACCCTCAGCTGCGTCCCCGCAGGGAACTGGTTGCTGGATGCCGCCGGTGCACCGCCCTCTCCGGACAGTGTCACCGTCGACCCGGCACAGACCACCCGGCCGGCCTGGCGGCGGCCCGCCCCGTTGCAGCCTGCGGATTGCTGCTGCTGCCTGATCTGACGGATCGCCGCTGTCGAATTGGCGATCCTCGCCCGGGAGTTGACGTTGGGCTTGGCCCGCTCATTGGCGATGAACCGCTGGTGGTCCGCCTTAAGCCTGGCCAGCCCGTTGCACCTGCCACGGCCGCCGCGTTGAGCGCCTCCTCCCTGCCGGTCTCCGGGTGGGACGGCCTGGCGGCGGCCCGACCCGTTGCAGCCTGCGGATTGCTGCTGCTGCCTGATCTGACGGATCGCCGCTGTCGAATTGGCGATCCTCGCCCGGGAGTTGACGTTGGGGTTGGCCCGCTCATTGGCGATGAACCGCTGATGGTCCGCCGCAAGCCTGGTCAGCCCGTTGCACCTCGACGACTCGTTGCCCTGCCGCTGGCCGGCATTTCCGGTTCCGGTCATCGCGAATGCCGCACTACCGACCAGTGCGGCGGTGCCGACTAGCAGGACGATTTTCTTCTTCTTGGTGATCATTCTCTTTCGGGACACTTTCCACTCCGTCCTCGATGGCGAAACACGGTTCGGATTCGATCCGTGTGCCATGGAGTACGTGTCGATTCTCGATTGCGTTCAGAGCCCCATTTGATTTTTCTTCGCGCCCCGTGGATTGCGCCCGAAGGCAGGGGTCATTGAATCCGGAAGGGTCGCACAGGAATTGACGGAACGCACCCTTGAGCGAAATCTCGAACGTCATGCGTGACTTCGAGAATGAGCTGGGGGACGCCCAGAAGGAATGTGTAATACCGTGACACGCTCTCCCGCCGGAGAGGCGGAACGCCGCGGCGGGATCGGCATCCGCCTCCTCGGTCAACTCCCCGTGCGTCTGGGGATGTCCGGGCGGCAGTGGATCGACTCGGTGAGTCGCAGCCGCTGCTCGACGTTGTGCATCAGGACGCTTCGGGCCATCGGGTTCCCCGCAGATGTGTGTCGATGGAGGGCCGGTCATAATGAAGGACTGTGTCCGGCCCCCGCCGTCCCGCCTCTTTGTCGATGCTTTACCAAACCGGCTCCTGCATCGCTGAGTTGACAGGGTGTGTACGGGCCCCGCCTGTCTCTCACCGGCCCTCGACCACGTCCTCGACTCCCTGCGCGCCCACGACCGCACCGTCGGACCGATCAGCCACGTCCCCGAGCTGCGCCGCCGCATCACCCACCGGCTCCACGTCCGCAAAGACACCACCGCGCGGCCGGATGCCACAATGCTCCGGTCGCTCCCGCCGACCATCCGAAAGCACCAGCCATGGCCACTGCCGACCTCGAGCTTCGGCCGCACCCGAAGGACGCTGTCACCGCAGCGGTCAAGACACTGCGTACACATGCCCGGGCGTGCGGTACGGGGAAGACCCTGATCGCCGCCAGCACGGCGTTCCGGCTGGCTGCCCGAGGCCGGGTTCTGGTTCTGGTGCCGACGCTGGACCTGTTGTCCCAGAGGTGCGTTCCTGGCACGCGGCCGGCCGCAAAGGCCGGGCGGTCGCGGTCTGTTCGGCCCGCCAGGCCGTCGAGCATCCCTCGGCCGGCGACATCCCGATGACCACGGATCCGGCCGAACTCGCCGCCCTCACCCCCACCGACGCCAGCGCACCGGTCACCGTCTACGCCACCTACGCCTCCCTGCCCACCCTCCTGGCCGCCCACGACAGCCACCACCTGCCCGCCTGGGACCTTGCGGTCGGTTGACGAGGCACACCGCACCGCAGGCCGCCTCGGCAAGGCCTGGGCGGCCATCCATCACGACGCCCAGATCCCCGCCGCCCGCCGCCTCTACCTCACCGCCACCCCCCGCATCTGGGACCCCGACAACGACCCCGTCCCGTAGCGGGTGGCGATGCCGCGCCACTGCTTCAAGCGGTTGATGCACCGCTCGACGGTGTTGCGCTGCTTGTAGGCCTCGCGGTTGAAGGCGGGTGGCCTGCCGCCACGGCTGCCTCGGCGTAGCGGGTGGCCCGGCTGGTCCGCCCGAACGGGGATCACCGTCCGGATACCGCGGTTGCGCAGGTGCTCGCGGATGGCGCATGGCAATGTGCGTCGGCTGCGAGGTGAATCTTCGTGGTCAGTCCGCCGCGGGACCGGCCGATGGCATGGTCGTCCGGCTCGCCGGCCGGAGCCCCGTTACCGCTTTCGTGGCCCCGCGATGGGGTCCAGGCCGCCGGACCCGGCATGACTTGGGCCCCTTGTCGACCATGGTCGAAAAGTGGTGTCACCGGGCACCGGAGGTATTGGCAGACCGCTGATCAGGGGCATGACCGCTCATCCCGTTCTGGGTGAAGCAGGCCTTCGTAACGTGGATGCTGGCACGCTGATGCCGAGGGTGAGCCCGGGGAGCACTGCCACTGGCTGTCGCCCGCGACGCGGGCTGCCGTGTCGCCTACCTTCCCGGCCTGACGATGCGACGGATCGCCGACCTCTACCCCGGCGAAGCCAAGACCGATGCCGGGAGCTTGAGCGGCAGCGACCCAAACACATCGGCAACGAACTCCGATAACTCACCCCGGAGCCGTTCCACCTCCCCGAGCCCCATACCAACCACCATGCCGGTGACCAGGCAGGATCGGCAGAGGTAACGAAGCACTACTAGTTGGCGTCGCCACTCGCCCATACAGCCGGCCTGCTATGGCCCAGCCGCAGTCCCTTTGAGGTACTTGCCTCCCCGTTGATGCCGCTCTTGGAAATTACTCACCTGGCGTTCTGGGGGTGATCAAACCTGCTCAGTTGATCTCCCCATCCTACGAGTGATCTTGATCGGTGTGTCGGGGTGCAGTGATCATTGGCCTACTCGGCCGTCGATCCGCTCGCGCAGGAGGTCGGCGTGGCCGCAGTGTCGCGCGTACTCCGCGATCTGCGCCACCAGGACGTCGCGAAGCTGCTCGTCCCCACCGGGTTCGGGGCCGAGGTCGGAGAAGCCGGCGTTCCGGGTGCCGAGTTCGGTGACGCCGGCCAGGTACTGGTCGGTGAGTTCCACCTCTGCCCGCCACTGCCGCCGGGCGTCCTCCACGACCGCCGGGTCGGCGATCGCGCCGTTGAAGTCGCCGTCGCGGTCTTCGTCGGTGCGGTACAGCTTCGGCGCGTCCTCGCCGGCCATCACCCGGCGAAAGTGTCGTTCCTCCTCGGCCATGTGCCGCACCAGTCCGAGCAGGGACATCGTGGACGGCGGTATGGAGCGCCGGGCCATCTGTTCGGCGTCCAGGCCCGCGCATTTCATTTCCAGGGTGAGGCGGTAGTGGCGCAGATTGTCGAGCAGGATGCTGCGTTCATCGACAGTCTCGACATCGGTCTCGCGCGGGTCGTCGTCCGGATCAACCCACATGTCAGGATGGATGGTTGACTGCGTCCATCGAGTCTCTGCTGGTTGATTGATGTGCTCACCCTCGTCCATGTGGGGCATCGTCGCGCGCATCGACACTGTCCGCCACCAAATATTGGGCATCTGCGTCAGCTGGCGGCAGGCACCTGACACGCGATCAGCAGGTGTGGGATAACCCTTACATCGCCTTGAAGTGCGCGGAGGTTGTCGCGAGACTCGGGCAAGGGCTGCCTGCTCCGAGGCCACCGAGGTTGCATGCTCGCATCCTGGTACGACCGACAGGGACCGGCCGCCGAGGCGCTCCAGGCGGGAGACCTCCCCGATCGGGCAGGCGTCAGGTGCCCGTGACCGTCGCGGTGACGGGCGTACCGATCTCGACCGTGCGGCTGACGGTGCAGAGCCGGTTGTGGGAAGTCTTGACCGCCCGGGGGAGGATCGCGCGGGCGCGGTCGCCGGGTTCGCCGTCCGGGAAGGCGACGGAGAAGGTGACCGCAAGGTCGGTCATCCGGTTGCCGAGCTCGTCACTGATCTTGTTGCCGGTCACGGTGACGGCGAACCCGGTGGGCTCCGCGTGGCGGGCGGTGGCCACATCCACGTCGGCTGCGGTGCAGCCCCCGATCGCGGCGAGCAATAGCTCGACCGGGGTGAAGTCGGTGCCGCCGTGGGCATCGGAACTGGTGCCGAAGTTGATCGTGCCGCCACGAGTGTTCGTCGCCGTGAAGTGGCCCGTGCTGGTCCGCTCGATGGTGACGGAGCGCAGGGTGTTTTCGGTCATGCCGAGGACACTAGTCGTGTGGGATGCAGGGCGTCGCGGATGTCCTGTGATGTCGTTCGCCAGTGTCGAGGGCTGTCCGGAGCCGAGGCGCACGGCCCGATGTGGGTGCCTGGCGACATTGGAGGGTGCCGTGATCGGCATACCGGACTTGCGCATGTAGCCGCCGGGTCAGCGCGGCGGCGCGGTTCGGCTTCGCGGATCCATCGTCCGGTCTGCTCCAGGTGCGGGAGTGCACGCCCTGCGGGAAGCGGAGCGTCTGCAGCTGGGCCTGAAGTTGGGGCAGCAGCGCCTGCAGGCAGCGGGCTTGCCGGACTTGCTCGAGCTGGAGCCGGCGTTGAGCACGACCGCCTCGGGTCACACCGGCCCGTGGCGGTCGGTGGGCGAGGTCGGCTGTCCGGCTGTCATTCCGCCTCCGTGACGGTCTGGTATGCCTGGTGGCGTACGTCAGGGTGCGGGTGCCTGCGCAGCAGGCGCAGCAGCGACCGCCACTCCTCGGGCCAGCCGAGGCTGTTGCCCGTTCCGGTCACCAGCCCGGCCGCCAGAAGCCCGGTGACGGTGCCACCGTCCCGGGCGAGCCGGTCGGCCGAGCCCAGCAGCGACCCTGTGTGCTGCGGCAGCGCGCGGTGCACCCAGGAGGTCCGCAGTCGGCTGGCGGTCTGCACCGCGACAGTCACTCCGGCGTCCTCCAGGGCCTCTGCCAGGTCCCGCAGACCTGAGAGGAGCGCGGCCGGCTCGGCGTTGCGGTCGACCAGTCGGCTTAGCAGGTCGGCGCGTTCGGCTCCCAGCAGCGGTTCCGGTGCCAGCTGCCTGGCGACCGCCTCAAGCATCTCGGGTCGTTCGCCTTGGTCGGAGCATAGAGACACCAGTGTCCGCAGCCGCTGGAGCGCGGGCAGGTCGCGGTCCTCCAGCGCGTCGCAGCCGCCCTCGGGTTCGTGCATGGCAGCCAGCAGCCCGGCCACTGCACCGTGGTACACACTGCCCTGGGCCGCACCGCCCACGGGGTGGGGGAGTTCGGAGGCGGCCAGGTCGCGCAACACCCATGCCGCGTACGGCCAGTGAGTGCGACTGCCGAGATCGCAGACCGAACGGGAGAGCCGGCCGGCCAGTGCGGGGGCGTAACGGGACCACATACCCACGGCCCGCAGAGGGCCGTAGCTTGCGATGCCGTCGAGCGACGCCAGGCACGCGTCGTACGCCGCGCCGACCACGGTGGCGTACCGGCGGCGATGCACATCGGCCAGTTCCCAGGGCGTGACCCCCAGGAAAGCCTCGAGCACGGGCGAGGCGTCGTCGCGGGCGGCCTCCTCGAGGAGGCGCCAGGCCTCGGGCACGCCGAGCAGCGGCGGCAGTGCGCGGACGACTGCGCAGCGCACGTCCGGGTGGCGGTCGGGAGCGTGGAAGGCACGCGTCAGCAGGGCTAGTACCTGCTGCGGCGGCAGGAAGCGAGCCGCGAGCCGTACGGCCTCCTTGCGGGAGGTCACCTTCGCTGCCTGCTCCCCGGTCAGCAACGCGCCGAGCGACAGGGCGAGTTCGGACGGGGCGGTGAAGCGTGCGGCGCGTGCCGCCGCGTACACGGCGACCCGCGCCCGGTCGCTGCCGGCCTGCTCCAGCAGCACCGGCAGGGCGTCCTGCGGCCGGTCGGTCCAGGGCAGCGCACCGAGCGCCGCCTCCGCGACGACCACGTCTGCGTCGTCCTTGTGCTTCATCGCCAGGGCACGCCCCAGCTCCGGAATCGGTGCGGCGGCCCGGATCATGGCGGCCCGGTCGTCGAGCGGAAGGGAGTCGTCAGAGGCCGCCTGCCCGGCGAGCAGTGCCGCCGCCCGCTGCTGGCGGGGCAGCCAGCGGTGGCTGTTGCCGAGGTCCGGCAGCGGGCACCGAGCGCCGCTCACCAGGAAGCGACCGTACGGCGGGGTGTCGTCGAGCAGCGCGTCCAGCAGATCCGTACGCCGTCTGGCCAGCACGCGCCGTACGGGCGGCAGGACGACCGCCGACGGTTCGAGCGCGACGATCCGGGCCACCCGTTCGTCGCGGGTGGCCGGTGCGGCCAGCCACAGCTCCGCAGCCGCCTCGAACGTCTCGTCGTCGCCGCGTTCCAGGGCAGTGGCCAGCATGTCCTGGAGCCCCGGCATCAGTTGGGCACGCGGCCCCAGCGCGTCGGCCAGGCCCAGCAGCAACCGGAAGTCGGCTCGCCCGGCCGCGGCCTCGAGCCAGGGGCGCAGCGCCTCGAACACCTGGTGCTCCTGACCTCGGCGCAGGACCCGGTGCAGCGGGCCGAAGTCGGGTACGCCGACCCGGCCCGCGATCCGCTCCAGGGTGCGCAGCGCCCACGGCCGCAGGGCCGATTCACCGTCCGTTGCGTGCTCGACCAGCAAGCGCTCGGCGAGTGTTCGCACCGCCGCCCGGCTGTCGTCCGAACTGTCCCGTGCTTCCAGGGCGTCGACGGCGATCCGGTCCAGCGGCCCGGCGTCATCAGAGCTGAGCAGTCGCGGGTGCACTTCGGCGAGCGCGCCGAGCGCTGCGGCGCGCACCGGGTCCTGCTCGTTGCGCAGGCGCCCCATCGCGGTCAGCAGTTCGGTGACTGCCAATCGGCCGCCGTCCCGGCCGGCGCACGCCACCAGAAGCGGCCAGGCGGCGGCCCGGTCGCCGGCGTCGGGCCGTCCGACCGCGGCGAGCAGCGCGGAACGCGCCTCACCGAACGGCCCGTGCGCGAGGGTGTCCAGGTCGTCCCACAGGCACCAGGTTTCGCCGGTGAATTCGGCCGCCGCCCGCCGCACCTCCGCCCAGCGTCGTTCGCGGGGCAGCAGATCGAGCACGCCCAGAGCCGGCTCCCCCCGCGTCCCGCCGGCGGTGACCGCATCGAGGAACGCCGGGCGCTCGCCGGGGGCCATGGCCCTCAGCAGTGCGGCGAAGTGACCGCCGCGGTGCAGCCAGTGGCGGCCCAGCGTGGGCAGCGACGCAGGCGCGGCCCGTACCAGCCTGCGCAGCACTCCCGGCGGCGGTATCGGCTCGTGGCGCTGTTCGTGGCGGTCGGGGGAGGTGATCCAGCGGACCACACCCTCGGCGTCGGCGGCTACCAGTGCGCCGAGTCCGCTGGTAAGGGAAGGCGGCAGGCTGTGTGGCCCGTACTGCTCCAGCAGTGCCAACACCCGCCCGGGGCGTACCGGCGCGAGCGCTGCGACCGTCGTGGCGTTCAGGCGCCACCAGTCCTCCCGCTGCTGTCCGCCGGCACGGTCGGCCAGGGCAGCTTCGGCGTGGTCCAGCACCGGGTCGGGATGTCGGCGTGCGAGCCCGGTCCAGCTGTCGACGGCGTGCGCGAGCCCGGGCAGTTTCTCTGACACGAAGGGGGTGGAGCAGGCCGGCAGCAGTCGAGCGGCCTCGGCGTCGCCCCACTCCGCGCGCAGCCGCACCACCAGTCGCTCGGCGAGCGCGGTACGTCCACCGGAGGCGAGCAGCCGGGCCAGCCGGTGCCGCAGGGCGGCCGGTGCGTCGTCGTACGCCGCCTCCACCGCCGCGTCCGGCACGGGGAGGACACGTGCGGCGCGCAGGGCGTATCCGGCGACGATCGGGTCAGGGTCGGCCAGCCGCTCGGCGAGGAAGTCGGCATCCTGTCCGGCGGAGGCGGCCAGCGCCGCCAGCCGCCGCTCGTACGGCCCGCGCGCGTCCAGGTCGGTGAGCAGCGCCCTGAGTTGCCCGTCGTCCGCCAGCCGGCGGGCGGTTCGTGCGGTGAGGGAGAGGCGGGCGGGGAACGGCAGTGGTTCAAGTGCGGAGAGCAGGTGCTCCGCAAGGTTCGACATACGCCGATTGTGTCCTGGGTAATCCGTTCGTGCGATCGATTATCTGAGCAGCCTCTGTGTGAGCTGCGGCTCGCCGCGCGGACGTCGGGCTGCGGTGCCGGGGCTGGGGGGAGTGTCAGGTGAGGCTTTAGGGGCGCAGGATTGCGTCCAGCTGGTCGGCGGTGAGCAGACCAGCTTCCGCGACGAGGCCCTTGATGCCGCGGCCGGTGGCCAGGACCTGACCGGCCAGGGTGGAGCGGGTGGCGGTGATGCAGCTCATCGACGTCTGCGCCACCGGCAACGCCCGCGCTGCCGGCGAACTCTCGGGGCAGCACTGGTCCGAGCTCGGGGACACATCAACCAGCTCTTCGAAACGAACCAGTTCGCCGAAGCAGCGACCTCGTAAAACACTGAGGCAGACCTGAAGCCGGTCTGCCTCTTCGCCGACGACGCAAGCTTCGCCGTGATCCCTGGCGTCGGGGAATCGCTCCGCTGACGGCCTGAAACGCTCTATACCCTGCGTCAAGAAACGAAGTGCTGCTACCACGGAGTGGCTAGTGGTCCCGCGCAGGAGGGCTGCGCCGCTTTGGCTACTGCGCGAAGACGGACTTCGAACTCCTGCGCATCCGCGCCCAGATGGCCTGGACGCTTCGGCACCGCACGCGGGACGGCTGCCGTGCTGGGAGCGGAACGGTATCAGGGTTCGCTGAAGGACCCGTGCCGTCCCGCCCCGGCCGAGAACCGGGCTGCGCCCTCCAGGCTCTGCGTGAGCACGCTCGTCCCGTGGCGAAGTTCGCCCCGCATGGCGGCTTGCTCGTTCAGGCCCTCCTGGTCGAGTACGGAGCTCCGGTCGGCCCGGAGGCAGGCCTGCGGGAAGCGGGCGATCAAGGCGGCCAGGGCCTCGGCCTCCGCGCGTGCCCGGCCAGGTGGGACGACACGGTTCGCGAGCCCCATCTCGTGCGCCTCGGGGGCCGCGACCGGACGGCCGGTCAGGATCATGTCTATCGCGCGGCTGGTGCCGATGAGGCGGGGGAGTCGTACGGTGCCGCCGTCGATGAGCGGTACGCCCCAGCGACGGCAGAAGACCCCGAAGACCGCGTCCTCCTCGGCGACCCGTAGATCGCACCAGAGTGCCAGCTCCAGACCGCCGGCGACGGCGTGGCCCGCCACTGCCGCAATAACCGGCTTGGACAGCCGCATCCGCGTGGGACCCATCGGCCCGTCGCCTTCTTCGGTGACGTGGTTGCTGCGTTTCGTGCCGAGTGCCTTGAGGTCGGCGCCCGCGCAGAACGTGCCGCCCTCGCCCCACAGGACCGCCACCCGGGCCGTCTCGTCGTCCTCGAACGCCCTGAATGCGTCGGCGAGTTCGGCCGCCGTCGGACCGTCCACCGCGTTGCGGGCCTCCGGGCGGGAGAGGACGACGGTGGTGACGTGTTCCTGGCGTTCGATCCGGACTGGCATCGGGCGGACCCCTTCGTGTGGTTACGTCAGCAGGCTACTCCCGAGTCACTCGTCGACGGTCGCTCATGAGGTAACTGTGCCTTGCACTGCTGTGCGCTGCCGCGCGGGTATCGATGCACGTTTCAAGAGGCGTCGCAATCCGGATCTTCCGGTCCAGTCCTGGACTGCGCAGGACACCGCCCCACTCCGGACTACCCAGGGCTGAGACACGCGCCAGTCATCACCAGTGTCAACGGCCCGGTGTCTCATGAGACACACCAAAGTCTGGAGGCCGACGGCTTCCGCGCGCTTCTGTTCACTCCGGACCAGCTGGGCGGGCCGACGCTGCTGCAGTCGCGGCGCGGGGCACTGATCCAGCGGCATTTCCCTGATCTTGTCATCGCCGCAAGGCAGCTGCCGCACGGCCTGGTCCTCGATGGCGAGTTGGTGGTGTGGTCGGGAGACCGGCTGTCGTTCGAGGCGTTGCAGCGCGCCGCCTCATCGGGCAGCCCCACCGTGGCGCAGCTGGCGGTGGCGATGCCTGTGCACTTCATCGCCTTCGACGTCCTTCAGGCCGACGGACAGGAGCTTCCCCACGAGCCGTACGAGCGGCGCAGAGCAGCCCTGCACGTCGCGGGAATAGGGAGCGGCTGGTCCGGCCGGAGCCCCCGCTTGGGGGCGCCGTCCGGCAGTATCGGCTCAATTCGCGCCCACTGCACATTAGTTAACTACACGTCCAGACCAACGAGCCCACCCTTGGAAGGCGACGTTCTGGCCGCTACCGTTACGGCTACCGCCAGCGCCAGCCAAGCTAAACCGAGAACCGCCACCAGGAATCTGCCTCAGCGCGGGCCACTTCTGCGTCGTACTCGCTCGCGTCGAAGTCGAACTCCAGTGGCCGGGCCTCCAAGTGGGGAACCTGCCAGTCCGACCATTGGACGACGTTTCCGATTCGCTGCACGACCACAGAGAGGAAGCCGCAGCAACCCCCGGTGCACTCCGGCTCGCCCAACTGCAGCCGGCGCGGCTCGCGTGTCGCCCGTAGCGGGCTGGGGAGACCGAAGGGCAACGCTTCTGCCGCAAGCGGTCCGCGGCACCCAGTGCCAACCGCCTGTTCCACGACGTCCTCGCCGTTCACCCAGAAGCGCAGCTGGGCAGGGAAGCGTGGCCCCGGCGGCAGCACGGTGATCTCCAACCGATCGAACATCAGGCCACCCTACGGCCCGCCTCTTGCACCACCTGACGGTGACGAACGCGCCCGTGAGCATGCAGGGTCGCCGGTCACGAGCGGCCTGCCCAGCGATCCGGCCTGCCGGAGGCTGCGCGAGCAGAGCGAGCCACCCGAAGGCAGCGGTGAACGGGGACCGGCCGCCGATCTTGGCTCCGCGTACCGCCCAGATCGACACCAGCCACCCGGCGATCGGCACCGGGCCCAGCCACGACCACCACAGATACGTCTTGATCAGCAGCACGGCGCCGCCGCCCATCACCAACAGTTGTGCGGGGGTGTACGGGCCGAACCAGATCACCCAGTCGCCCAACTTGCCCAGCACCCAGGGATGCCGTCGCGCGGCGGTGTAGACCCGGGCGACCCGCGGCCGCTCCGCGGTGGGCGCGCTCACAGGACACCGCCCCGGCACACCCGGCAGTCGCTCCGGCTGCGGGGAGACCACGTCGGTGACCGCCCCGACGTCCGTGGCCGGATTGGTGACCTCGTCCTCGAAGAGCTTCGCCAACGTCCCGCGGGAGTTGTAGATGCCCAGCGCGAGCGCGAGACCGATCAGGGCACCGATCCCGGCCTTGAGGCTGACCTTGCGGACCACGGTGATGACGACGATCGCCACCGGTGCGACCTACAGGCCGGCGCTCCGGCAGGGGCAGCGGATCGCGGGCTTTGCCGTGACCGCCCCAGTGGGCCCGCTGAGCAGGAAGGCGCCGCCCGGCCCGGCTGCCGTTCGGCTCGGTCACGCACGGAGTTTCCTTCCGCGCGCGACAGCGTTGTGTGGTGGTAGATGGTTGGCTTGTCGTTCGGATGGACGTCGATGGCGCTGATGCGAACGGCAGCGCGGACGCTGGGCAACGCGGCGAGGGAGATCGGTGGGTCGGCCGGGTCACCAGCTCGGCGATCCGGTTGCAGCGTGCGTACGGGTGCAGTCGGGGCGGCCGCAGATCGGGCAGCGGGAGGCCCTTCTTGACGAAGACGAACACGATGCGGTTCGGTGCTGTGGCGCAGCCTCGTTGTCTGGCTGAGCATGTGAGACCGGAGACCGTAATCGGTGAGTTCAGAGAGTCGTCGATGACCTGGCGCCCTGAAAATGTCGGTAGGAACTGAGAGCACCGGAGTCGGTTTGGTGGCTGGCGGCCCAAGCTAAGGGTGTGGAAGCCAGTGGAACAGCGCGTCTGGGTGCGGGATGATCTGCTTGTGGAACGAGTCATTGATCTTGATCAGGCGGTCGCATCAATTGCCGAGCGGGCCGCGCGATGGCTAGGGGCTGGTCTCACGGTTGGGCAGGTGACTTGGCGGGACGAAGCCGCCCCGTGGCCTCAGCGGCTTGAGACTGACAGGGCACTCGTCCGTGATCCTGACTCGATCGGCGTTCTCATCTCCGGGCCGGCGGACGCTGAGCTGTCCGTGGTGCTGTTCCGGGGCGGCTGGGCTGATGTCGACTTCGTCGCCAGCCTCGACGACGCCGGAACGCTGCCCGCATCCGGCATCGATTCGGCAGCGGCATTCGGCACCCAGCTCGATCAGTGGGTGCCGTGCGTCTTCGGGAACCGCCGCGATACGTAGAGCTGGAGGGACTGACAGCCACCTGCGATAGGCCACCTCGCTGTCTTGCGATGCCCAGGTGTTCGGTCGGCCGCAGCCCGCTGTCTCCACCACTGCGTACGAACCGCCACTCACGGCGACTTGGCCAGTCCCGCTCCTTCAGAGACAGTTCGCCAGTCGAGTCCGGTCGCGCATCAAGTTCGGCTTTGATGCCTGATGCCGTCCCCCGCCCCTTGACCTTGACGCCAGGGTCAAGGCTTAGCGTCCCGACCATGGAAGAGACGAACACCCTTCACGGCCGGGCAGTGCTCATCACCGGGGGAGGCACCGGGATCGGCCGTGCGACGGCCCAGCAGTTCGCTGTTGCGGGCGCCGAGGTTCTTATCATCGGCCGGACTGCCGAACGCTTGGCGGAGACCGCCAAAGAACACCCGCGCATTCGCACGTTCGTGGCCGACATCGCCGCGCCGAACGCCCCGGTCGACATCGTCGCCGCCGCGGTCGACGCGTTCGGCCGCATCGATGTCCTGGTCAACAACGCCGCGATCACTCGTCCGGCTCCGCTGGAGGCGATCGACCGGAAGGTCGCCGAGGAACAGCTCGCCACCAACCTTCTCGCCCCGGTGTTTCTCACTCAGCATGCTCTGCCACACCTGGGGGCCGGCAGCACCATCGTCAACGTCACATCCAATCCGCCCCACTATGGCTGGCCGAACAACTCGGTCTACGGCTCCACGAAGGTGGCTCTCGACTTCCTGACCCACACGTGGGCTGTCGAGCTTGCGCCGCGCGGCATTCGCGTTGTGTCAGTGGCCCCTGGGGTGACGGCGACACCGGTGCTCAGCCACGCCGGTTTCGCGGACGAGCAGATGGCCGCAGCGGGAAAGGAGCTTCGGGCCCGGATCCCGCTTGGGCGTATCGCCCGACCGGAGGAAATCGCCTGGTGGATCGTCAACGCGGCGCGCCCCGAGGCCAGCTATCTCACCGGTGCGGTCATTCGTGTCGACGGCGGGCTGAGCACGGGTGGATGAAGATAGAGCGATGCTCATCGGAGAACTTGCGAACGAGGTCGGCACTACCACCCGGGCACTGCGGTACTACGAGCAGCAGGGCCTGCTCCACCCCCGGCGAGCGCCGAACGGATACCGGGAGTATGACGAGTCGAAGGTCGCCCAGGTGGGCAACATCAGGCTGCTCCTCTCGCTCGGCCTCACCGCCAATGACGTCCGCGCCTTCCTGCCCTGTCTCGATCAAGACATCGCCGACGGTCCCATCTGTCCCGCGAGCGCGCGGGTCATCGCTCGGAGGCTCACGGACGTGGAGGAGAGGATCGCCGCATTGGACATCGTCCGCCAACGCCTCATCGAAGCACTGGCCCAGGCCAGCGGCTAGGTGTATTGACCTACAGCGTTGCTCACGCGGCTGATGGGTGGCTGGCCTGCGAGTGCGGTGTGGCCGCGGTCGGCGGCGAGAGGGCTACAGAGGCGCCGCCCGGGGACTCGAGGTCGCCGCCGACCGCGTCATGCGGTCGGCTGGGGACAGCGCGGCGCGGGGCCCTACTCCGCGATCAGCTGAACGACACCAACCCAGGGAGGGTCGTCAGTCGTTTGGAACGCACAGACTCTCCACCGGTCTGCTGGTACGGCGACCAGGGTCTGCTCCGGCAGGCGGGAACTGTCGGGGTACGGCGTTGCGAGATCGGCTCCGGCCTCGGCGGAATCCATCAGCACCGCCGGACCGTCCGTTTCCCACACCCCACTGTCTTCCCACGCGGTGCCCGGGGCATCGAGCATCGCCTCGGCGGCGGCGAGAAGCCTGGCCTCGGAGTCGGCGGCGAGCCAGCGCAGGAAGACATTGCGTCCCGGCAGAAGGCAGCTTGTGGCCGGCTCATCGCTCATGACCAGTGCTCGAGTGCCGTGTGTATCCACGGCGATCACCGCGGTGAGGTCTTCGACCGCGCAGGCTCGGTCATAGTCGTCGGGATCATCCGTCCCGCCGACGATCATTCCGGCCTCTGTGCAGCCGCCCCACTCCTGAACTGCCGACACCGGAATCACGATGAGCGGACCCCCATGGACTCGACCCACTTCAGCCCGGGCAGCGCGGGGCAGATGGGGGGATGAGCATCGTCGGAGACGTTCATGGGGCCAGTGTGCCCCTGCCCTCTGACAGCACCCGTCTGGATGCCCTCCCCTCCATCCTGAGGACAAGCGTGTAAGCCTGGGGACCCGCCCCCCAGGGCCGGCATGGCAGTCCTTCCAGGCACCGGCCGCTCGCTGGGCTGAGCTGCGGATTCGTGCTGGACGGCGGCCGGGCAGGAGGCATATCGTCCGTGAGCGGTCGCACGGCGTGCGGTCCCGGTTCCACGACGCCTCTGGGGGAGGGGCGTCATCGCGCCCGTGGGGGGTCTGCTCAGCCATGCTCTGCTCGAACTGTCGGAAGAACACAGCCACGACCGGTGACGGCCTGTGCGACGGCTGCCCGGCCGTCCCGCTGGTGGACCTCACCTTGCCGGGACGGCCCGCGGAGCGTCGGCCGGGTGTCCTGCGCTCGCCTGTAGGGCTCTCCTACGCCGTGGTCGCACTGCTCTGCATCGTCGTCGCGGCCGACGTCTTCTCCCTGTTCGCCGCGGCCGGCCTGCGGAACCTGATGGGCACGGCTTATTCGGTGACGGACCTGGAGCAGGCCCTCTCGGTGACGGATGCCGCCGGCGTCGTCCAAGGGGTCGCGCAGTTCGCGACTGCCGTTGTCTTCATCATCTGGTTCCACCGGGTGCGGGCCAACGCCGATGTGTTCGCGCCGGATCTCCAGCGCCGCGGGCGGGGCTGGGCGATCGGCGGCTGGTTCGTCCCGATCGGGAATCTCTACCTCCCGCGCGCGATCGCAGCCGACATCTGGGCGGCCAGCCGCCAAGACCCGTACGGCATGGGGAAGCAGGAGCCACACACCATCATCAACGTCTGGTGGATCGCATGGCTCGTCGCGAATCTGGTCAACGGCATTGCGGGCGCTCAATACGACATGGCCCAGACGGCCGACGAGTTCCTCGCTGGCGCTGACGCCTTCATCGTCGGCTGCCTTACCGACATCGGCGCCGCGCTGCTGGCCGTCGTCGTCGTGCAAAGGCTCACACGTATGCAACTCACCAAGGCGGTGCGGCGAGCGGAACAGGCCGCAGTATGAGGCCCGCCCCCCGGGGGGCGGGCCGACTCGCGCGCCTGGCTGTACCCGAGATCCTCGCAGATCCGCAGCGATCGAGGCTGGGCCGGCAGTCTCATACCGACCGGTGGATGTCGTCGTAGGCTGACGGTCTCGGGGCTGTCACGGAGGTTGGTCATGCCCCGCCCCATCTGGTCCGGCGCCATCCGCTTCGACCTGGTCACCATCCCTATCAAGATCATTAACGCGGCTGGGGACCACTCGATCAGTTTCCGGCAGATCCATCTCGAGGACATGGGCCGCATCCGGTATCGGAAGGTGTGCGAGCTGGACGGCAAGCAGCTCGCCGATCATGAGATCACCCGCGGGTACGAGGTCGACAAAGGACACCATCGTCGCTACCAGCGACGAGGACCTGGAGAACATGCCGCTGCCCACCGCGAAGGCTGTCGAGATCGCAGCGTTCGTCCCTGCGGAGAGCATCGACCCGGTGCGGATCGGCGCCTCCTACTATCTGGAGGCGGACGGCCAGGTCGCCGCCAAGCCGTACAAGCTGCTGTGGCAAGCTATGGAACGCAGCTCCAAAGTGGCCGTCGCGAAGTACGCGCTGCGCGGCCGCGAACGGCTGGGACTGCTCAGGGGCCAAGGCCGACGGGAAAGCACCACCGACGGCCGAAGGAGAACAGCCGCCGACCGGTGAGGTCGTCGATCTGATGGCTGCGCTCAACGCCTCCGTCCAGGCCGCGAAGGAATCCCGCGGCGAGACCGGCGAGGACGCCACCGTGCACGACATCCCCAAGAAGCGCGCTGCGAAGATGACCACCGCCGAGGCCAAGAAGACCCCGGCGAAGAAGGCCCCGGCCAAGAAAGCGAGCGGGCACAAGCGCCGCAGGGCGTGAGGCTCTCGCACATCACCCCTCCGCTGGCGCCGATGCTGGCCCAGGCCGTCGCGCAGCTCCCCGGCCCCGCGGCGCTGCCTGCCGGAACGGTGTTCGACCCCAAGTACCACGGTTTTCCAGACACCTGAAGATGTCTCATTCGGGTGAATCTCCGGAACTGCCCCTCATCGTGGCGAAAACGCTGAGCTCGCCCTACCGGGCAGGAGGAACCTGGGCCTTGAGGAAGATCCGGAATTCCGATACGCGGGACACCGCGCTACTCGGCATTTTCGACCCGGTGGATCGGCCACAGGCACTTCTCGTGCAGCTTCCCGATGATCGGACCGTGAAGATCTCGCCGCGCTTGACCGCAACGCAGTCACGACAGGTCGGCGAGCTGGTACACGGTCGCCTGGGAGAGCTGACGGACCACCCGGACCATGGGCCCGTACGGATGCTCACCGACCTTCTCCTCGTCGAACTGCGCCAGGCAGCCGGACGCCACGAGACCGCCCGTTTCGTACGTGTTCGGTCCTATGGATGAGCATCGGGCACCTGAGCGGCACCCTGAGCCGGTGGCCAGCTCGCAGGATGGGATCTCGGCCTTCGCGGATTCTGTGCAGAGTCACCTTGCGAATTCCAGGGGAAAGGTGCCGTTTCAGGGGCGGGGTGTTTTCTCGCCGTGCACGACTGTGTATTCGGCGGCGAGCCAGGGGCCCAGGTCGTCGATGAGCATGCTGAGTACTGCCGTATCGGCCGAGGGGGTGCGGCCGGTGGCCGCGGCGATGCGCATCTGGTCAACGCGCTCAGGGTAGTAGCGGCGGAAGAGTTCGGCGGACTCGTTGAGGTCGCTGGTCCAGCCGCCCCAGCGGGGCATGATCAGAGTGAATCCTGTGCGCACGATGCGGCGGGCTACGACGCGGCTGAGAGTCTGGTGGTCGGCAACCGTGGCGGCTTCGGCGCCTCGGGTGTGCCAGCGTTGCAGCGCGAGGGCGAGGTCGCCGTTCGTTTCGCGGGCGAGCAGGGCTGTAGGGCGGTAACGGGGCAGTCGTTTAGCGAGGTCGGCACCGAGCAGCGGGGTGCACAGGCAGGCGATGAAGAACCCGCCATCGTGGCGTTCGAGGTCGCTCAGCAGAGCGCGCGTGCTGGTGAGCAGGATGCCGACGCCATCAATCTGGGGGAATGAGCGGTCGAGTGCGGCCTCGATCGCTTTGGCGTCATCGCGGTCGGCTTCGGAGGGCTCGTGGTGGAGGGCGAGCTGGAGGTCGAGGTCGGAGACTCCGGGTGTGGAGGTGCCGCGCGGGATGCTGCCGTAGATGTAGGCGCTGTGCAGCCGCGTGCTGTCGAACGTCTCGGTGATATGAGTGCGGGCGGCCTCGACGACGGGGGTGAATGCTGCTGGCACTCGGTCCAGTGCGCCTTCGCGTGCGATCGTTCCGTCGTGGTCCAGCCCTCGTTCGCTCATGAGGTCACTGTGCCTTGCACTGCTGTGCGCTGCCGCGCGGGTATCGATGCACGTTTCAAGAGGCGTCGCAATCCGGATCTTCCGGTCCAGTCCTGGACTGCGCAGGACACCGCCCCACTCCGGACTACCCAGGGCTGAGACACGCGCCAGTCATCACCGATGTCAACGGCCCGGTGCCTCATGAGACACACCAAAGTCTGGAGGCCGACGGCTTCCGCGCGCTTCTGTGTGTCCGATGACAACGGACCCGGCCGTCGCCCAGGAATGGCTGGAATCCTGGAGGGAGGTTCAGGGAGTAGAGGGCATTTTGCAGCCAGGGTTTCGTGTTGACCGATTGACCACCATGTTGCCGGTCCGCAGTTCTACCTATCACGACCGCCTCTGTCCCTGAGCCCTGCGCAGGTCACGCCGAATCCTGTAGCAACGCCTGCATTCGGTCTCTACAGTCGCCACATGGCCACCGAGGAGAGAGCCCAAGTCCGCCCGACATCACCGTGATGCTCAAAGAGCAAACCAGTGCCTGCAAGGCAGCACGCGACGCCATCGCCGCCGGCGGCGAGGTAGTGCTCTACGACGGACAGCCGCCACAGTGGATGGTCGTCGGCATCGCTGCGACAAGGCTGAAGCGGTCGTTGAAGATCGGCCTGACGACCCTCGGCCTCGACGAGACCGTTGAGATCCTCCGCGCTCGGCACCGCGACGAGCAATTGCGTACCGGCAACATCGTCGCAGCAGACCGATCTTGGTTCTTCACCCTGTACTTCGACTCCACCGGGACCGAGCTCTTGGCATGCAGCGGCCTCAAAAACGAGCGTCCCTCGCAGGGGAATGGTCAGGAGCTCCAGCTGTAGAGGCCGCCACCCGTGTCCACCGCAGACGCTGCAAGCCGGGCAACTCCCTGCAGGACCTCCAGTAGATCATCGTCGGTCATGTCGTCCCCGTCCTCAGACCGGACCCGCGTGGTCCAGCGGCCTGCAAGCTCTTCCAGCTCGGCGGAGGTCGCGTTGTCCAGCGCCCGGGTCGGCCGCTGCGGCAGAGCGACCAACTCAACGCCGTCGTTCAAGGGGGCAGTGACCCACTCCGGCCACGCCCACCCAAGGAGCTGCTCAACCGGCGGGGCCTCGGCCGAAGGCTCCTCGAAGTACATGTCCCATTCGGCGATGGCACTGTCCGGCTCAATGAAACGGCAGGTCACTGACTCAAAGGCCTCACCAGGTCCCCGCAGGCGCGTCGCAGCAGCGGTCGCGTCGTCGGCGGCGAGGAAGAACACTATGTCGTGGGCCATCTGAGCATGTGTGCCGGGACGCGCTACTGAACTTGATCGGGTGATGTCGGGCCGTTCTCCGGACGGCGTGGGGGCGGCTTCGGTAGTCCTGTTGCGGTGAGATACGCGCAGGGTGGTGGCTTGACCGACGCCGAGAGGGCCGCGCGGGAGCGTATTCGGCACGAAGCCGTGGCTCGGTTCGAGGGCGGGGAGGGGAACCGGGATATCGCTGCCGCGTTGCGGGTTTCGGAGCGGTCGGTGGAACGCTGGCGACGCCAGTGGCGCGATGAAGGCCTGGCTGGGGTGGCATCCAAAGGATCGCCTGGTCGGCCCCGACTGTCTGATGTGCAGATGGCCAGGCTGGAGCGGGAGTTGGAGCGTGGCCCACTGGCAAACGGGTGGGCTGATCAGCGGTGGACCCTGACCCGGGTGAGGACACTGATCGGTCGACTGTTCCATGTGTCCTACACGGTCGAGGGCACCTGGCGGTTGCTGAAGCGTCACGGCTGGAGCTGGCAGCAACCAGCCCGGCGTGCGATCGAGCGTGACGACGATGCGGTTGAGCTGTGGAAGCGAGAGGTGTGGGCGCGGGTAAGAGCACCGCGGCGGCGAACAGCGGCTGGGTGGTCTTCGAGGACGAAGCCGGCCAGTCGATGACGCCGCCGCGTGCCAGGACCTGGGGCCGTAAGGGCAGTACCCCAGTCGTTCGTGTGCGCGGACGGGGCTCGGGCCGCGTGTCGATGGCGGGCATGACCTGCTACAAGCCTGGTGAGCGGTCCCGTCTGATCTACGCGATTCGCGAGTGCCGGGGCCGCAGGGACCAACCCAAGGGCTTCGGCTGGAAGGACTACCGCGACCTGGTCCTCCGCGCCCGTACACAGCTCGGCGGGCCCATCGTGCTGGTGTGGGACAACCTGCGCATGCACCTGGTCGCGCCGCTGCGGGAGTTCTTCGAGGCCAACGCTGACTGGCTCACCGTGTTCCAGTTGCCGACGCGCCCCGGACCTCAACCCGCAAGAGGGCATCTGATCGCTGGTCAAGCGCGACATCGGCAACCTCGCCGCCGCCGACCTCGGCCAGATCACCCGAGCCGTGAAGCGCAAGCTCAAGATGCTCCAGTACCGGCCGGAGGTCATCGACGGCTGCCTGGCGGGCACGGGCCTGTCCCTGTCGGCGTGAGCGTCAGAAGAAGCCGAAGAAGCGAGCCCACCAGGTGGGCCGCTGAACATGCGAGGGCAGTCGGCTCGGCCCGTCGTAGTCGCTCTCCAGTAGTTCCTCGGCAACCACTACATAGCCGAGCTCGACCAACGCCCGGTTGACCTTGGCAAGGTCAGCGCCGTCCAGCTCTCCCTCGGTATGAGCTTCCTCCGTTCCGAGGAAGGCGCCCGGGTTGTCCGCGCAGACCAGCGCTAGTGACCCAAACTTGCTCACGCAGACGACGATCCGGGTTCCGCATACGGTCGCGTCAGCCGGCACGACGACGCGTCCGTACTCGCTGGAGTCCTGAGTGTCCTGCTCATCCGTGCAGAGAGCTGCGAAGTCGCCTTCGAGTCGGTCAGCAGACCACCGAAGCGGGCTGCGGTCTCGCCACGGTCGTAGTGCTGCGGCCACTCCAGCCACCCCGGATCATCAAGCCCGCGCAGCAACGCCAGCAGATCCGCTTCGCTCTCGGTCATACGCCCATCTTGCCGAGCCAGCCACAGGTGGAGCGGCTCGGGGTGCCACCAGACTCCCCGTCCCCGACATCACCCATTCAAGTTCAGTAGTTGGAACCGTATGGGTGTGGTGACCTGGCGGTTCGAGCCTCGCGGGACACGCTGGTTGGAACCAAACGGCCAGGCTTCTTGGAACCTGCGGTGAATTGCCATTCATGCGGGAACCAGTATCGATAGACCTGTTCGAGACGCGCGGGCGAAGCCGCCTCATCCGGCGGCTGATGACTGCCGTGCACATCACCAGGGCACTACGCCGGCGTCTTCGAAGAACTTGCCGGTCGGGCCGTCGTCGGGCAGGGTCGCGAGTTTGATGGCGATCGCCGCGCCCTGTTCGGGGGTACGCACGCCGCGGAAGCCGTTGAGGTCGGTCGCGACGTAGCCAGGGCAGCCAGCGTTGATCAGGATGTTCGTGCCGTTCAGCTCCCGGGCGTACTGGAGGGTGACAGCGTTCAGGAACGTTTTCGACGGCGCGTACGCCACGGCCACCGGACCCGTCGTCTGCTCAGCAGCGGTTCCTGACTGCCGGGTGAGAGAGCCGACACTGCTGGACATGTTCACGATCCGCGGTGAGGCGGAGCGGTGCAGCAGCGGCATCATCGCGTTGGTGACGCGGATGACGCCGATCACGTTGGTCTCCACGACCGTCCGGATGGTGGCGGGATCGACTTGGGTGGGCTCCTGCGGCATGCCGCCGGCGATGCCTGCGTTGTTGACGAGCACGTCGAGGCGCCCAGCCTGTGCCTCGATCAGCCGTGCGGCGGCGGTCGCGCTCGCGTCGTCGGTCACGTCCAGCGGTACGCCGAACGCGTCGACGCCGGCCGCGCGCAGTCTCTCCACCGCGGCCTTACGGCGCTGATCGTCGCGGGCGCCGACGCCGACGCTCCAGCCGAGGGCTCCCAGGCCCGCGGCGATCTCGTAGCCGATTCCCTTGTTCGCGCCGGTGACCAGCGCAATCGTTCGTTCAGTCATAGGGACCATGCTGCCCTCGGGCCCCGGCGGGGGTCCAACACCGATTGGGTGGGCAGCGATACCTTCAGGGTATGGATCTGAAGTAGCGTGGCCGTATGGAGACCCGGGAACTGCGATACTTCGTCGCTGTCGCTGAAGAGCTGCACTTCGGGCGTGCCGCGCAGCGGCTCGGGATCGCGCAGCCGCCTTTGTCACGGGCGATCCAGCAGCTCGAACGCCGACTCGGGGCAGTGTTGTTTGATCGGACCAGCCGCACTGTCACGCTGACCGAGGCCGGCTCGGTGCTGTTGGTCGAGGGCCGGGCGGCCCTCGAGGCGGTCGACGCTGCGGAGCGACGGACCCGCCGTGCCGCCCTTTCCGTGACCGGCCGTCCCGGCCTGGTCCTGGTTACGAAGGCCAGCGCGTCCAGCGAACTGCTGGCGAAACTGCTCGACGCGTACGCTGCCGAACCCGGCGCGGTCCCCGTCGAGGTCATCCTGTGCGGCCCGGCCGAGCAGGCACGACTCCTGCGCGAGGGCCGGGCCGATGTGGCGCTGCTGCACCGGCCGTTCGACTCGACGGCCGGGTTCCACACCGAAGAGCTCAGCGCGGAGGGCCAGGTTGCGGTCCTGCCGGCCGGGCATCCGCTCACCGTCCGGGCCCATGTGCACATGGCCGACATCACCGGGCTGCCGGGCCTGCCCCTGCCACGCTGGCCCGATCCCGACGGCACCTACCCGCCCGGCCCCGGCCCGCAGGTCCGTGACCACGCGCAGTTGTTGCAGCTCGTCGCGCTCGGCCGTGCTTGCGCGGTCTCACCGGAGTCGTGCCGAGCTCAACTGCACGGTGACCTCGCGGCCGTGCCCGTGCTGGACGCGCCGACAGTCACCACCGTGATCGCCTGGCCATCGCACAGCCGGTCCAGAGCCGTCGCCGACCTTGTCCGGACTGCGACACATCTCTAGCCAGTAGTTCCCACATGCCTGGCCAGGTTCCACCTGTCGTGTCCCGGCTCAGCATGATGGCAGCCCGCCGAGCTGACGCGGGTGACGGATATCGAGGCCAGGTGACATCTGTCTCGACCAGTCACATGCGGCTGAAACCCCGCTCTGGACTGCACGGCTTCTGTCAGTGGCCTCTGTCAGGATGCCCCGGTCAACACCGTGATCAGGAGAGACCATGGGCACTTGGGACGTCGGCCCCTTCGACAACGACACCGCAGCGGACTTTGGCGGTGACCTTGATGAGGTAGCTGAAGGCGAACGTGAGGGCATCGTCCGCAGTGCTCTCACACGTGTGATCGACACCGCGGCCTACCTCGAAGCAGGCATGTGCCCGGCACGCACCGCCCACCGGTAGAAGGCGTCCACCCCCGCCACTTCGCGGTTCCACGTCGACCCGGCGATGCGCGGCCCGTCGCCGTCCCGGCGCCGCCAGGCCAGGTAGGCGAGGTGGTCCTCCTCGGCCGCGTCCCGCCAGCCCTTACAGCGCCGCGACACCCACAGGAACGTCAGGAACGCCGCCAGGTCCCGGGCGTAGCCGAACTGGGTGTTCACCGCGTGCATCCGCATCCCCGGCGTCTGAAAGAAGCGGTTCAGGACGACGTCGTACTCGAACACCGGCGAGACGAGGAACGGCGTCCCTGCCTCCAGGCCCACCTCGCGCAGCCACTCCGCCCGGTTCGCCGTCAGCAGCCGTACATCGAAAGGAACTCCGTCCCGAGGGAGGTCGAACTCCTCCACCGTGGCCCGTACCCGCCACGCGTTTACGATCATGGCGCTAGGTATAGGTTAGTGACCGACTGCGCACAAGGCTTGGTCATCAAGGGCCTCGGACGAACTCCTTTGCTACGTGGGCCCCTTGGTGTACGGGGCCGGATCAGCGTCTGCGGCTCCGGCCGGACCAGCCGCTCCCTATTCCCGCGACGTGCAGGGCCAGCAGTGTCAGCCCGATCAGCATGATGTCGCTGGAAGTGAAGACGTCGTTGGTCGAGATGTCCGCGGCGTTGATGAGGAACGCGATGAAAAACAGCACGGCTGCTGCGATGCCAAGCATGAGGTTCTCCGCTCGATCAGGTGAGGACCTTGTGCCCCGCATTGCGCGGCTGAGACATGCCGACCGCCGGAGAATTCGACCCATCGGGGAGCGCGCGCCGGGAGTTGGGCCTCGGCTGCACCATCGGCTACATCAGGGGTGGGAGAGTTTCGGCGGCGCCGCACTTCGTGCACACCCTCGTGCCTGGCTGCCTGACCACAGTCAGCGCTTGGTCGAGGTCGAGGATGTCGCCGTCATCCGCGTGTTCGCAGTCATGGACGTGTACCACGTTCCATCCAGGCCGGCCACGCTCACGCGGGAGCCGCTCGATTCTCCACGCTCCCGCGCCCTCCACGGCCTCCACGACGGGGGTGGCGGCGGGCACCGGCTCCAGCCGCTGCGTCGGCGCGTCGACGGGCGGCGCCAACCCCTGTGCCGGAACGTCGTCGTAGACGATGCCTTCCAGCAGGCGGACATAGTCGGCGGGCACCCAGACCATGTACTGGGCGGGTTCCACCCATTCGTCCGCCGTCGCCTGCCACGTCGGCAGGCTGACCTGGTACATCCACGCCCGCTGCGTCTGCAGCCGTGCGTGGAGGAGGCCGTTGAGCTCCTGGCCGTCGGGGAGAACGACCAGAATCGGCGGAAGCGGGGCTGTATTCATCTCACCACCACAAGACGTTGCCTCGGTCGGCGAGCCGGAGGTCCCTGCTCCGACCCGTGCTTCCCCGTCTGCTCCGGGTTCAGACCCTTAACCCCGTCGCCACGGTGGCGTTCACGACTGCGCGATGCCCGAGGAGGGCTCCATGAGCTCGCCGCTCGTTGGACCGAGGGGCTGAGGCGTTCAGACGAAAATGACATGACCGACGACGATCCTCTGGCGATCCTGCAGGGGGTTGCTCGGCCCGCGGCGGCTGCCGTCAGCACTGGCGGCGGCCTCTACTGCCGGCACTACTGACGCTGGAAGACGCGGAGAACAGCTGTCCCAGCTTCCGGCTGCGTGCCAACTGGTGCCACTCAAAGAAGCACGGCTATCCGATAGAGCCATGCCGAAGCTGCCGGGTGCTGGTCAAGAAATTCAGGCTGGATTTTCTGACAGGCAGGCGTTGGGTGGTTCGTTCACGGCTTCGGGTCGGCCGTTGGCTGTCCGCAGTGTCTTGCCGAGGGCCTGTGAGATGGCGGCCTGCCAGCGGGGATCCTCGTCGTGGTGTGTCCGGATCATTGTGAAGGGGGCGCTGCTGTGTAGCCCGTCGGGGTTGAAGTTGGGGGAGTGGTTTCCCAGCATCAGTTCGGCGAGGACGGGGAGGTCGGCGATGCTGCCGAGGTTGGCCAGCTCCGGGCAGTGGCTGGTGAACAGACTGTGCAGTGTTGGGAGGCCGTGACCGGTGCCGAGCGTGCGCAGCTGCGGGCAGGCCTCCACGCTCAGGATCTCCAGCGATGGGAGGCCGGCGAGCCGGTCGAGCCCGTCGAGCGTGACCAGGTACTCGAAGTCCCGGACGGTGAGTTGGCGCAGCGAGGCGGAGCGGGGGAGCAGGGACGTGTCCGTGAACTGCGGGAGTTCGGTGAGGATCAGCCTGTCCAGCATGGGCGGCTCGGCGAGCGCGGACAGATCCCGTACCTGGGGACTGCCGCTGACGTTGGCCTGTTCGAGCGACTGCAGTCCTTCGATGCCGTCAAGTGAGCAGTTCGGTGAGGGTCGTGAGGCTCGCGAGATGGGTGAGGTCGCGGATGCGGGTCTCGGCGAGGCCGAGGCTACGTAGGCGGGTGAGCCGCACGAGTGGGGTGAGGTCGGTGATCGCGTGGCAGCGGTTCAGGTCGAGAGCGGTCAGGCGGGTGAGTCCAGCGAGTGGTGTGAGGTCGCAGACGGCGCCGTGCTGCAGGTTGAGGGTGGTCAGCTCGATGAGGTTGGCAAGGGGGGTGAGGTCGCGGACGTTGCGGCAGCCGTCGAGGTTGAGGTCTGTGAGGTCGATGAGCGCGGAGAGTTCGCCGAGGTCGGTGATGTCCTTGCGGCGGTACGCGCGGAGGGTGCGCAGTGTCATCAGGTGCCGTATGCCCGTCAGGGGGAGCTTCCGGCCGAGGTCCAGTTCGGTGCGATTCTCGCGGGCGAACGCGGGAGCCAACAGCAGGCGGGCGAAGGCGTCTCGATCCGGGGAGTCCCGCCACAGTGGCAGTAACTTGTCCGACGGCGGCTCGGCGATCTCGGCGAAGCGGGCGACCAGGACGATGGCGGCTTCGGTGGCTGGGCCGGTCATGGCGGCCAGCTCACGGACGGCTCTCCATGCCCGGGATGTGGACGGCGGCTTCGTGGGGTCGTCCAACAGGCCTTGCAGCGCGGCTAGTTGAGGCAGTTCGTGGGGCGCGAAGAGGTTTGTGGTCATTTCCGGGACTCTAGTGGCGTGCGCTGACACCGCCTTTGCAAGTCTTCCCGTCCCGGTCCGGAAGGAGTCTGGCCGACCAGCCCCGTTGGGGCGCGTCTCACCCCATTGAGCTCTCCGTACCCGTGCAACGCTGTCCTCTGGACGGGTTCTGCACTCTGGGGGTTCAGCCAGGGTGAGGCCAAAACCCACGACGCCCCTGTCTGAGCGGGGCCGCCCGTGACCGATGGTCAGCCACCCGCGCGGTGTGCGCCGGCCCGATCCCGAGCCGGCGCACGGTCAGGGTGAGCGGCTGCTGCCCGGTGACACGGTAGCTCCGGCGCGCCCCGCCGAGCGAACCCGCCGTTCGGCGACTGCGGGCAGGTGCACACGTGCTGCCTGTGCGGCTGGTGACCGCTGCACGTACCGGCCCGCTGGCGGCCCGATGCGTGGGTATGTCCGTTCAGGAGGCTTGGGCAGTGGGGGGCTTGCCGTGTTGCGTCTGTCGGACGCGTTCGATCTGCATGCGGGCGGCGGAGTTGAGGATTCGTGGGTCGGGGGCGCGGTAGTCGTGGGTTTTGGTGTTGATGTTGACGGACAGTACTACCGGACCGGACTGGGCGATGATGGTGGCGCTGCAGGCGTTTTCCATGACGCAGCCCTGGGCGGCGAAGGCTTGATCGGCGCCGGTCATGGTGATGGGGTCAACGCCGCCTTTGTACTGGGTCTTGCTGAAGGCGAAGTGGTCGATTGCGTCGGCGGTGCTGGTGTAGGAGCTGATGGTGAAGCCGACGGCTCCGTCGAGGTCGGGCGCCTGGTAGCCGGAGGTCCCGTATGCGATACGTCCGTCGTCCTGGGCTGTGCCGCCTCGCCTGGGGGTTCCTGCTGCCACCCACCCATCCGGAACGTCCTCGGGCCCGGGGAGCGCCACGTCGACCTGCTTGAGCCGCAGGACCTTGATCGCGGATGTCGGCGACGAGGCCGGGCGGGCGGCCGCGCCGGCGGCCGGGGCATCGCCTTGGCCCGTGCTGCATCCGCAGGCGATGAAGATGCCAACGGCCACCGTAGCGGCAGCCCGGAGCCATGACCCGTTCCTCACGCTGTTCCCCCCTCTGAGCATTGGTCCCTGTCCCTGCGCTCGCCAGTATGGTGTGCTGCGCGCCCACTCCTGTGCGCGGGCCCCGGCCTCGGCTGGGAGAGCACGCAGCGTCCTGAGCTGCTTTGGCGGCCTGAAGGATACGGATCGGATCGGCGAGTTGAACTGGCGCGCCTGGCCGGCTCCGTCTGCTCTCCAGCCGGCAGAAGCTGCACATCAACGCCACTGGCGGGGCGGTGTGCTGGACGACCGAGACACGCTCTCATTCCCTACGGTGGCCATCCCTTCACCCACGCCGTCCGAGCCGGAGAGGACGGGGGCGGAAAGATGTCCTCCTGGAAGCGGGACTGGCCGATCTCCCATCCGCGTCCCGTCGACGGCGCCGACCGGATCGACAGACAGGAGACATCAACATGACCGCGTCAAGGGCGCCCCTGCCCCGGGACAGCCTGCGGGTGAAGATTGTCGTGCAGCGGGTGCGGCTGGGAGGCACGGAATACCGTGTGATCCGGCCGGCCAGACCACTGAAGAACGGGGCGCTTTACAGGACACGTGGCTCGTACGACATGTATGTGGACCGGACGGAGGGCAGGCGCATTGGCACCCTGTGGCTGCTCGCAGCGCGATCGCCGCGATCTTTGGTCTACTTGCCGATGCGCACTGCTCCGGCCGCGCCCGGTATCGGCTGGGAAGACGAGCAGCCACTCGACCTCGTGCTGGCCCCCAGCGCAGTGCAGTTGCGTCCTTCCCGCTGGAAGCGGCTCAGAGAGCGCCTCAACGCGGGGAATGCTCCCCGGGAGTTCCGCACCGCGAGCGTGCCGGAGCGAGACCTGCCCGACCTTGAGTCTGACTCCATCGTCCCGGACAACCCGAAGGAGGCGAACGAGTTCCTGCTCCGCCAGCACGTCTACGCCGAGACGCTGCTCCTGACCGGCGGCACCGCGGCGTTCCGGGAAGGAGCCAAGGAGATATTCGCCGCCACGAAGGATGGGCCGCCCCATGCGGCGACCAGACATCACATTCCCGGCGCCTGCAACTACCACGTTTGCCGAGGCATGTACGACTGGGACGAACTGACTGCGCACAACTGGGAACAGATCCATGTGGAGTTCTGCCCGCAATGGGCAAGATGATGGGTCAGGCAACGGCTTTCTCGCCGTCGATCCGGCAGGCGGGCCCTCATCACATCCCGGTAACCGTAAGTACGGGATCCCCTGACTAGTTGCTGCCGCTGCGCTGGTCGCTGACCTCGGTTGATCCGCTGATGTGCCGGGGCCGCTCGCGTGGAGTCCGGGCGAGTGGGCCCGGGCTGTTGTTGGGCGGGCGTGCCGCTGTGTGCCGCCGCAGCGCCGGCATGGCGGTACGGGGGCCTGTGGCCGTCGCAGTATCAGCGCGTGGCGGCGACGAGCATGGCGATGAGGGCGATGATCGTCGTTACAGCGTGGGACGCAAGCGAACCAGCGCGCCGAGCGTCAGGGCCAGGAGCAGGGTCACCATGACGACGACCACAGCGAGCATGAGCGTGAACAGCAAGGGCATCGGAGGATCCTTCGGGTTTTTGGCGTACGGCCTGCACGCGCGGGGTGGAGCGGTCGTGCAGCCTCAGATGCCCCCCTTCGGCGGGGTCTTTTGCTGTCTGGATCCGAAGGCCCCCGACACGTCGTGCCGGGGGCCTTCGCGTGTTTGTGTGAGGGGGAGTCAGGCGGACATGAGACTGGGGCGTTGGCCGCTTTGTTCATCCCGCTCGTGCTGGGGGCGTGGCGGCCGTCGTCATCGTCGTTCACGTGGGCACCGCCGGCCGTGGCGGGGGGTGGAGCGGGCCCGTCGTGAGGATCTGCCCCACCTGGTGCGTGACCGTGGCAATACGCTGTCGCTGTGCCCAGCGGAGGTGTCGCGTGAGGGTCTGGTGGCCGCGGTGGTCCGCTGCCGCAACGACGACATGGAACCGCCGACCCGGGGAAGGCCGATCGCCTGGTGGGCAAGGAGATCAAGGCGTTGGAGGACCGATTCTGCCGGACTTCACTGGAGGGGCTGTGGCGGGCGCCCCGGGGAACGGGCAGCCTCCGCATGCCGGGCGCCTGTGCGGATGGGGGTAGTCGGCGGTGATGGTCCCTCGCGAGCGTTCACGAAGGACCATCACCGGCAGAATCGGCGGAGATTCCCGATCAGAGCCGGCGGCGGGTCGGGGAGTGGTCGGGCTGGATCAGTTGACGCACCCGTGTAGTGGTGTGGGGCTGCAATTGGTGGGGCGGTTGTGTACTACACGGCTGGAGATCAGGATCACCCTGTCCACGCGGTCGTCCCCGCCCAAGATCCCGCCGGGGGCCCGCTGGGAGGAGTTGTTGTCGACCGAACTGTCCCGGAGAGTCATGAGATTGAACGGTTCGACGAAGATGCCGCCGGCTACGCCGTTGGCGCCGGTGGTGGTATTGCCGTGGACACGGCTCCGGTTGAGCCTCGCTGCACTGCCACCGGTCTGGTAGATGCCGCCGGCCGAGACGGCCGCCGTGTTGCCGCTGACGGTCGTGTCGTTGAGGTCCACGCTGGTGAAGGCGCCCTCGTTCTCGGCTACGGTGATGAGCAAGCCGCCTGCCGCAACACCCGCGCGATTCCTGGTGATCTTGGTGTCGTTGACGACCACGCTGGGGCCGCCCACGACGAGGCCGCCGCCCTGGCCATCGGCACTGTTGCCGCTGATGGTGCTGTGTGAGTACGTCGCGATGCCGTCCACGTGCCACACTCCGCCACCATCGTGCGCGTGGTTGCCCCTGATGACACTGTTCCGGATGGTGAGCGAAGAGTCCTCCTGTTTGCTGAACAAGGAATAGTGGTTGATGCCTCCGCCGAAGCCGTCGGTACTGTTGTCGACAACCTTGCATCCGTTGAGCGTGAGCTTGCTGCCGAACACGCTAATGCCGCCGCCGTTGCCCGGGTTATCCGCACTGCTTTTCACTGAGCGGCCATTGCGGATGGTGACGTCGTGGAGGGTCAGGTCTCCTTGTCGGGGAAAGCCGATCTCATCGGGGGCGCCGACCTGGAAGATGCGGAATGCTGTCGTGGAGCTGCGCCTGATGGTGCTTCCGTTGCCGTAGACAGTGATCTTGCTGGTGATCACCGGCAAAGCGTTGCCCTCGTTGTCCGGCGTCGTGATGGTGTACGTGCAGCGACGGGCGAGGCTCAGCGTGCCGCCACCGGCGTCATTCGCTTTCTTGATCGCGTCCTTGAGGGCCTGCTCGTTGCAGCGGACCCGATCGCCGTGGTCGGCGTCGTCGGCGTGAGCGATGGCCGGAACGCCGAGGACGGCTGCGACCATCATCGCCGCCCCGGCAAGAGCCCTGAATCTCGACATGCACTCGCCCTTCTGAGGATGGACGGGGCACACCAATCCGAATCGGCTCACCGATGCGCCTCGAATATTTTGGGGTCTTTAGGCGCAATTTATGCGTTAGGCATCGTTTCCGTGCTGCGGCGTGCCGCTCACTCCTCCATCTGTGGAGGGGCGTACGGCCGTCCACTCGAGACGGTGGCGAAGCCTTCACCGGTATCTCACCGCCGCCCGGCAGCCTTCTGGGCTGCCGCGGTTCGGGTCGGGCCCGCCGGGTCATCAGAGTGATGAGTGACCAGGTCAGATGGGCTTGACTGCGCTGCGGAAGGCGTTCGTAGTCCCTTGCGGGCATCACGGAGTCGGCACCAAAGCGGGCGCGGGCACCGTTCGGAACGCACGTTTTCGATCTCCATTTTCGATACTTCAAGTACGCCCTCGGGCTGGACCTGGAGGACCGGGGCTTTGACTTCTCGGTGCTGTCGGCTACAAAGCGGTCTATCCCGAGGAGGTCATCAACGGCCACCGGGCCTTCATCACCCGCCGTCGAGCCCTCCGTCCCGCCGGAGAGTGCAGAGTGCCGACCGATGGGAGTGGGAGGAGTTCCTCGGTCACTTCGAGCGACGGAAGGTCGCCCTGGGAACCTGCGGAAGAGCCTTCAGCACCCCGTGCATCCATGAACACTCCTGCCTGCGATGTTCCCTCCTGAGACCGGACCCCGAACAATGCCACCGCCTCGTGGAGATCCGCGACAATCGCCCGCATCGAAGAGGCCCACTGCGAGTGGTGGTTTGGAGAGGTGGAAGGTCTCAAGGTCAGCCTCGCAGGGGCCAACGACAAGCTCGCCCAAATCGATCGCCGATCCCAGAACGCCACTACCGTCGACCTTGGTTTTCCACCGTCGGAAGCGAGGAACCTTGAGCACGGACGCGGACTACAACGGGTCGATCCGAGATCTCAGCACCTGGACGATCGAACATCTCGAAGCCTTCGCTGCCGGTCAGCGAGTACAGGGGCTGGAGCGGGTCCGGATCATCGCTCAATCCCGCGCCTACCGGGCTCACCAGCCGAGGCTCGTCCGCCTCCGCTGGGCCAGGCTGTACTTGCGCGCCAACGAACGGCTGCCCGGCGACGGCCCGTGGGACCAAGCCCGCAGGGCCCGACAGGAGTTCGCTCTGCGCACATGGATCATTGAGCATCTTGGCCCCGATACGGAGCCAGCCTGGGACCCAGAGGCCCTCGTTGCCGACACCCTTGCAGCACTCACCCTCGATCCCGGCCAGGTCCGCACGATATCCGCAGGCTGGCGTGACCTCCCGATTGAGCAGATCGGCGAACTGCGGCGGCACAAGAACCTGACGGCGCACTTGGACCGACTGGTCGACTTCCTGCCGCCCGGACCGACCAAGGAACGGCTTTTCGCCTGGATAGCGGTGCGTGAGCACCTGCCGTGAGCCAGAGCGGCTGGCTTACGAGTATGCAATCGCACGTTCAGAGAAGACTCACAGAGCGTGAAACCCGCCGAGACTGTCGGCAAGAACTCCCGCGGCTACGACGCAGGCAAGAGGATCAACGGACGCAAGCGCCACCTGGTGGTCGGCACCCGTGGCCTGCCACTGCTGGTCATGGTCACTCCCGCCTCGCTCAGTGACCGCGACGCGGCCAAGGAAGTCCTCTTCCGCCTCCGCCTCGTGCACCCCGAGATCACCGTCGTCTGGGCAGACTCCGCCTACGCAGGCAAACTCGTGACCTGGGCAAGGCAGTACCTCAACCTCACCATCAAAACGGTCAGCCGCCCCAAGGACGCCTCCGGGTTCATCGTGCTGCTGCCCTTCCTCTGTGCCGTTCCCCTCATGGCCCACTTCAGGTGCGTGGCGGTTTCAAGGTCGCTGGGGTGGGGCCGTCGGGGCGGACGGTGATGCCGTACGCCGCCTTCGTGGGGTTGGAGGAGAAGGCCAGGGTGTGGACTGGCAGCAGGTGTTCGAGCAGGACCGTCGATTCGCGGAGCGCGAATTGCAGACCGAGGCAGGCGCGGGGACCGATGCCGAAGGGGAAGTAGGCGCCTGGGTGGGCAGGCCGGCCGTCCGGGGTGATGAAGCGCCGAGGGTCGAAGTGCTCTGGGTTCGGCCACAGCTCAGGATCGCGGTGCGTGAGGTACGGGCAGATCAGGATGTCGGTGCCCGCCTCGACGGTGTAGCCGGCGAGGGTGTCGTCCTCGGTGGCGTGGCGGGGCAGGATCCAGGCGGACGGGTAGAGCCGGAGCGTCTCGTGGACCAGAGCCTGGATGGCCTGGCGGCGTTGCGCCGAACCTTCGTCGCCGGCGGAGAGAGCTTGTTCGCGGGCGGCGGGGTACCGGTCGAGAAGCAGGTAGAGCCAGGTCAGGGTGGTGGCGGTGGTCTCGTGCCCAGCCACGAGCAACGTGACCAGCTCGTCGCGGATCAGCCGGTCGGTGTACCCGGGGCGCTCGTTGGCGGCGTCGATCAGGACGTGAAGCAGGCCCGGGCCGTCGGGGCCGACCGCCCCGCCGCGGGCGGCCTCGATGGCGCGCCGGGCGACCGCGTCGATCCGGGCGAGATCGGCGGCAACGGCGTCGTGGGCGTCGGTGACATCAGCGGGCAGCGTCGGAAGGGCGGCTGCCACGGCTGCCACGGCGGCCAGTTCGCGCTCGGTCCCGTCATCGAGGGGATGCCCGGTAAGAGAGCGCCAGATGGCGTCCAGGGCGAAGCGGCGCATCTCCCGCCCGACATCGAGGGTTTGCCCGGTACGGGCGTACCCGCCCCAGCGCCCGGCGGTGGTCCTGGCAGCCTCAGTGATCCGCTGTTCGTAGCGGCGCATCCCGGTACCGGTGAACTGGGACTGCAACACGCGGCGTTGGCGCTTCCACGCCGCACCGGTGGCGGCGAGGACTCCGTCGCCGATCAGCAGACGGGCGCGGTGGGAGCGCTTGACGTACCGCTCCGGGTGCCGGGCGAGTACGTGCTGGACCGCCTGCGGGTCGGTGACGAGAACGGTGGGGGCCGGCCCGAGGCGGAACACGGCGATGCTGCCGAACCGCTCGCGCACCTGGGACAGCAGCTCGACCAGTTCACCTCCCCCCGAACGCCACCGCTGCACGAGTCCAGGCCCGGCTTCGGGGACCGGCCGCCCCGTTCCGGGAACGTGCGAAAGGGAGCCGAGACTGGCTTCGGGGTCCATGATTCTTCTCCTGGTCAACCGCTGTGCTTGGCCGTAACGGCGCACCGGCACCACGGACTGTACGGGAGCAGGCGCACCCGGTGACAGCCCGCCTCGGCATAGCCACTTTCCGGGAACGCCCCGGATCCTGCGACCCTTCCGCCGGGAAGCCGGCCCGGGGCGCAG
>NZ_JBHWWF010000025.1:0-145764 GCF_042736455.1 Streptomyces sp. NPDC060064 | reverse complement strand
CGAACCATCGGCCCCTGCTGACCACGCTCCATCGATCGAAGAACCGTCTTGAGCTGCAACAACACGCTCAGATCGCGAACGAACCGGCGATAACGCCCGGCACCGGCAAGACGCACACCATCGCCAACCTGGTCACCGACCTGCTCGCCCAGGGCAAGCGGGTGCTCATCACCAGCCACACCCCGCGCGCCCTGCGCGTGCTGCGGGACAAGCTGCCGGAGTCCGTCCGTGACCTGTGCGTGAGCCGCACCGAGGACGGCGCGGCCGCCCAGCGGGAGCTGGAGGCGTCCGTGCAGCGGATCCTCGGCGAGTACGCGGGCTATGACGAGAAGGCCTCCCGCAAGGGGATCCGGACACTCCAGTCGCGTCTCGCCCAGGCTCGTTCCGCTCAGCAAGCCATGCTGCGTGACCTCGCCGTACTGCGCGAACAGGAGACCCACCGCTTCGAGGCGGAGATCGGCGACTACAGCGGCAGCCTGCAGGAGATCGCCGAGCGCCTCACCGCGGAGGCGGGACGCTACGACTGGCTTGGCCCGGTCCCGCAGGAACAGCCTGCCCTGAGCGCCGACGAGGCCCTGCGCCTGCTGCACACCACCCGTGCGTACACCCCGCACCACCAGGCCCTGGCGGCCGAGGTGCCCGGCCCCTCCGAACTGCCGGGCCCCGGCGACTTCGAGGAGGCCGTGCGCATCGTACGGTCGGCCGAGGAAGCACACGCGGCCGCGCGCCAGGACCCGCTGTGCGCGGAGTACGACACGGCCGTGAGGAGCCTCGGCGAGGGTGAACAGCAGCGGCTGTCCTCGGCGCTCGACGCCTTCTCCACCACCCGCGCCCGCGCCACGGCTCTCGCCGCCGCGGCCGGCGACTGGGCCGCAGCGCTCCTGAGGCAGGTGACCGAGGGACAGGACTGGCAGGCACGCAGCCGACGGGCCGCCGTCACCGAAACCCTGGCGGCCGTCGACGGCTCGCTCGCCATCCTGGGCACGGCCATGGTCAGCGGCCTGGAACAGTACGACCCGGCCACCGCGCTCGCCCAGGTCACCTCACTGCACGACGGTCTCGGTCAGGGACAGAGGCTGCGCGGCCCCCTCGGCATGCGCTCCAAGCTGGCGAAGACGGCCGGCGCGTTCGCGGATAACGTACGGGTCGACGGCCGGGCGCCGGAGGACGTCCCCACGTCGGCCGTCGTCCTCGCCCGCGTCCAGCTGGAACTGCGCCTGGCTCAGGTGGAGTCCGAGTGGGGCACGCCCGTCGCCGCCTGGCAGGGACACGGGCCGCGCCTCGCGCGGCTGCGGCAGGACGCGGAGGTGCTGGACGCGCTGCTCGCCGTCGCCGCCGCCCGCACCGACGTCCTGACCGCCGCGGCCACCTCCCCGGCACTCGCGGTCGCCAGCTGGCACGACCCGTCCGTCGAGAACGCCGTACGCACCCTGCTGCGCGCGTCGACCACCCTGCGCGCCGTCGAACAGTCGCGCAAGGTCATCGCGGACACCGAGGAACTGCTGCGCGTCTGGAGCGACCGGCCCGGTGTGTCGCCCGCCGTGGTGCGCGCACTCGGCACCGTCCGCGACCGTGACCCCGACGGCTACCGCGCGTTCAGCGACGAGATGGCCGAGGTGCGCGAGGCCGCCCGGCTCCGAGCGGAGCAGGACGTGGCCCTCGCTCGGGTCCGCGAGGCGTTCCCGGCTCTCGCGGACCGCATCTCCAGCACGCACGCGGACAGCGCCTGGGACGCCGGACTGCCCTTGCTCGCCGAGGCCTGGGCCTGGTCCGCGTGGCGCGACCGCATGGAGCGGCTGACCGACCCCGAGGCCGAGCGTGCCCTGCGCCGACGGCTGACGGAGGCCGACGACGAGGCCCGCATCATGCTCGCGCGGCTCGCCGCCGCCCGCGCCTGGCACCGCTGCCTCGGCCTGCTCACCGGTGATCAGTCCCGGGCACTCAGCGCCTACCAGCAGGCCGCACGCCGCATCAAGGGCAAGTACCAGCACCGCTACCGGCGCGACGCACAGGCCGCCTTGCGCAAGGCGCAGACGGCGGTGCCGGCCTGGATCATGCCGCTGCACCAGGTCGCCGAGACCGTACCCATGGACAGGCCGGGTCTGTTCGACGTCGTCATCGTCGACGAGGCCAGCCAGTCCGGCCTTGAGGCCATGCTGTTGAGCTGGCTCGCCGACCGGATGGTCGTCGTCGGCGACAGCAAGCAGGTGAGTCCGTCCAACGTCGGCCTCAAGCAGGACGAGTACTTCCACCTCAGGGACCGTCTGCTCACCGCGCTGGAACCGGACGTCCGCAGCCTGTTCGGCCCTGAGTCCAGCTTCTTCGACCTCACGGAAGCGCTCTCGGCGGGCCGCGGCACGCTCATGCTCAAGGAGCACTTCCGGTGCATGCCGGAGATCATCTCCTTCTCCAATGACCTCTGCTACAACCGTGCTCTGCTGCCCCTGCGGCAGTACGGCGCCGACCGGCTGCCCCCGGTCCGCACCGTGTACGTCGAGACCGGCGAAGCCCTCGGTGCCAACACCCGGCTGACCAACATCGCCGAGGCCGAGGCTCTGGTCGACGCGATCGTGCGCTGCTGCGCCGACCCCGCCTACGACGGGAAGACCATGGGTGTCATCAGCCTCCGCGCCAGCAAGGGGCACCTGACGGAGCTGGAGAACCTGCTCGCCGAGCGCCTCGACTACGAGCAGCGCGAGGAGCGGCGCATCCGGGTCGGCGACGCCGAGGACTTCCAGGGCGACGAGCGGCACATCATGTTCGTCTCCTGCGTCAACTCTGCGACCAGCGCCGCCGGAACGGTCCCGGGCGGCTTCAACGGCAAGACCTACGAGCAGCGGATCAACGTGGCTGCCTCCCGGGCCCAGGACCAGGTGTGGGTGTTCCACAGCGCACGCGCCGAACAGTTCCACGAGAACGACCTGCGCCGGCGGTGGCTCGACCACCTCACCCGTCCCGCGGAGGAGGACGTCGTCCCGGTCGAGGGCGAGGTCCTGCCCGACGTCAGGCACGAGGCGTTCGACAGCCTGTTCCAGCAGAAGGTGTACCTGGAACTGACGGCACGGGGCCACCGGGTCCGTCCGGGATACAAGGTGGGCCGTCACACGATCGACCTGGTCGTGGAGGGCGGGACGCGTCGGCTCGCGGTCGCCTGCGACGGTGACGCCTTCGCCGAGGGTGAGGACGCGTCCACCGCGGCCGCCAGGCAACGCGACCTGGAACGCGTCGACTGGACGTTCGTCCGGATCCGGGGCAGTCGCTTCCACCTCGATCGTGAGCAGGCGCTGGCCCCGCTGTGGGCCGAGCTGGAACGCCTGGGCATCGATCCGGTCCGGCGGGAGCCGGAAGTCTCCGGAGCCGGCGACGACGCCGCGCCCAGCGGGGCGGAGCCGGCCGGTGACGCGGCGATCGGCGTTGAGGCGGCGGCCGGCGGTGAGGTGGCAGTGGCGGGTCACGTGACAGAGGCCGGTGACGTTGCTGGGGCCGCGGATGCCGCCGTGGTCGGTGAGGGCGTGCCGTCCGACCTCCGGAGCGCACCGAGCTATGAGGTGGGGAGCCAGGACACGGCGAGAGTGCAAGCGCCGGCCGCCACCGCGGCCGCCCTCGAGGCGGTGCCCGCGCCCAGGCCCTCGGACCCGCGCGAGTCCCTGCGTGTTCCGGCCCGACGGGCGACGCCTGCTCCGGCGCAGCCGCGTACCGTGACCGCGGAGAGCGGGGTCGCTGCTGAACAGGCGGCTGGGGCGACGGTGTCCGAGGCGGCGCCTGCCGCACCGTCGGCGGGGTCTGTCGTATCGTGCGCGAGCTCGGCCCGGTCGGCGGTGCCCACCCCGACCGCGCGAGGCCCGCTGCCGGTCCGGGAGATCCCCGCCGCGGCCTTCCAGCGGCTGGTCCGCGAGGTGCAGCAGTTGCAGGCGGCGGTCGACGCTCCCGACGAGACCCCTGACGGAGCGGACGCGGCCCAGCTCGTCTTCCTCAGAAAGGCCCAGGCCGACCGGCGCGACCGGCGCACCAAGCGTCTGGCCTTCCTGCGGACGTTTCTCGACGCCGTCAGCGTCGGGCGGGAACCGGCCGCGTTGGACGTCGTGATCCCGGGCGCGCTACTCGTCCTGGAGTTCGATGGCCAGGTGGACGAGGACACCCTGTACACGATCGCCGAACTGCCCACCGAGGAGGCGGACATCGTGTCCCCTTCGTCTCCCCTCGGCCACGCGCTGACCTGGCAGCCCGCCGGACGCGAGATCTCGTACGACGCGTCCCAGGGCACGTCGCGCACCGTCGTCGTGCGGGAGATCCGCGTCTGATCGCGACCACGGCACTGTCACAGACGGGCCCTGTCCCGCGGACCCCACCTTCCGGTCCGCGGCACAGGGCCCGGTGCGACTCAGCCGGTGACGGGATCCAGCATGCGGCTCCGCTCACCGCTCCAGGAGATCGCCAGCGCGTCGCGCGCCCGCGTACAGGCCACGAAGAGCAGACAGTGCTCGGCCAGAAGATCCGAGCGGTGTTGCACGGCGTCCTCGTCGGCAGGCGTCACCTGCGGAGCGAACGGCAGCGTGTTGGCCGTCACGCCGACGACGGCCACACAGCGGAACTCCAGCCCCTTCATGGCATGCATCGTCGCCACGCGCACACCCGACACCGACGGCCCCGGGTCGTCCTTGACCGCGACGGCGGGGACGCCCTCCCGGCGCAGGCGGGTGATGACGGCGTCGACCAGTGTGTTGAACCGGGCGCACACCGCCACTTCGGACGGCTTCACACCGTCCTGGTCGACCCATGTGCGGATCTGCTCCACCAGCGCGCGCAGTTCGTCGTCCTGGTTGCCATGGCCGCGAGCCACCGGAACGCGGCCGTGCAGCTCGGAGCGGTAGCCCCGCAGCGAGTCCTGGCCGCCGTCGTCCTCGTCGTCCTCACCGAGTCGGCCCACCGGCTGACCGTCCAGGAGAGATGCGGACCAGCGCAGAATCTCCTCCGTGCTGCGGTAGTTGAGGCGCAGCCGGGACGTTCGTCCGCGCACGTTGACGCCCAGGGACCGCAGCGAGACCCGGGAGTCGTAGATGCGCTGATGGGGATCACCGACGAGGAACAGGTCATCGGCCTGCTCGGCCACGCAGGCACGCAGCACCCGCCACTGGGCCGGGTGCAGGTCCTGTGCCTCGTCCACCACGACGTGACGGTAGCGCGGCCCCTGCTCGGCCAGTATCCGGGCGGCCTGGTCGCACACCATGGTGTACGTCGCGGAGTCGCGCGAGGCCAGATCCCCCGTGAACCGCTCCATGACCCGCCATAGCCGGGCCCGTTGCACCCGCCCCACCTGGGTGCCGCGCCCCCTGCGCACACATCTCAGGTATTCCTCAGGCGTCCGCAGCCCCTGAGCCAGCACGACGTTGCGGAACTCCTGGGACAGGAAGCGCTCCGACCAGGGAAGGTCCTCCCGCGCGGCAGCACGGGTCCACGCGCTCTTCTCCGCTGCCGCCGACAGCGGTTTCGGCGAGCCGCCCCTGGCTTCCCGGATGACCCGGGCGGCCAGCGAGTCCACCGTCGTGACGTCGACACGGTCGAGCAGATGCGCGTCGGCATCGCCGAGCAGGAGGGCCAGGCTGTCCCGCAGGGCGCCCGCCATGGCGTTGGTGAAGGTGGTGAGCAGGATCCGGTCTCTGTCGCGGCCGGTGCGCAGCAGGTGCCGTACCCGGTGCAGGGCGACGACCGTCTTGCCGGTGCCGGGGCCGCCCGTCACCTGAGCCGGTCCGTTGAAGCCCGCGTGGTAGGCGTACCGGCGCTGGGCGGGGTGCAGGAAGACGCGCCAGCGGATGAAGTCCTCGGTGAGGATCCGCTCCAGCTCGCCGGGGCCGGTGACCTCCACGATGCGGTTGGGCGTGTTGAGGATCGCCTCGCTGAGCGTGACGGCCGGCCGGTCCTCCGCCGTGCGCACCGTCTGCCCGCGCGGGGCGATCAGCTGCTCCCAGACGTCCTGGGGCGAGCAGTCGGCCGCCAGGTACTCCAGTACCTCGTACTGGTCGGCAGGCATCATCGGGGGCGCCATGACCGCTAGATCGTCGGCCGTGACGCACACGCGCGCCAGTCGCAGGACCTGCTCGTCGATGCCGAGGTCACGCAGCACGGTGTCGGAGTGGTGCGCGAAGAGCCGGGCCGGGGTCTGGACCGCCTTCGTCTCGAAGTAGGTCTCCATCTGCTCGAGTGCCTCGACATTGCGGACCTCCAGGCCTCCGGTGGCGCCGTTGACCGAATAGGCTCGCTTGCAGGCCCAGTTGATCGCCTCGTCGTGGGGTGCCACCCTGAGGAGAGTGAACAACTCGCCGCCGTCGTCCGGGGCGAGGAGAACGCCCCGGTAGAACCTGGTGACCCGGATCGTACGGATCCGGGGGTCGCGCGCCCGCTCGAGCTTCTCCAGATGCATTCCCTTGCTGGCATGGAGCTGGGGCACCGTCAGGCTCCGGAACATCTGGATCGCGTCGTTGACCTCCTTCTGGACAGGTCTCTGCAGGGAGATCAGATCCGCGACGAAGTCGTCGGAGAGGGCGAGGCGGGGCATGGGAGTCCTCGGGTCGCGGGCGGGCGGTGGGCGCGCGGTGGGCAGACACCAGCCTAGAGACTGACGGGATGCCGAGCGACGGACCCCTCGTATTCGTTGTGTGAACTGAGTCAACGAGTCTATATTTCTCGTGCTGCCACTCCACCGGTGCACATCCGTGCTCCGACGGCCCTGTCCGAAAGGACCCACCGCATGCCGGCCCAGCCTGCCCAGGCCGCTGTTCCGCACCCGCTCGACGAAGTTCCCCAGACGTTCCGTGCCGGGGACTCCTACGCGGTGCGCGACGCACTCGTGCACTACGTCCGCCGGGATCTGCTGGGTCCCTGGGACGGCGAGACGGAGACGCTGCCGAGCGCCTCCTCCGGTCCCCGTGACCGCTACCTGGTCGGCATGCTCGGCCCGCGCCCCCATGCCGTCACCGCGGACCGGATCGCCCGTGCGGCAGCCCAGGGCGCGGACGGGGAGTCGGGTGACGAGCAGGAAGGTGACGACAGCGACCTGCAGGACCGGTTGAGTCCCCAGGCCGCCGGACACATCTGGGCATCTTCCATGGGCCTGTCCTTCACCGCCCCGGCCTCCGTCGGCACGCTCAGCGCCACCGTCCGCTGGGGTCGCTACAGCCAGTCGGACGAGGCCACCGAGCGGGGGACGACACGCCGGGTCTGGTCACGTGAGCCCGTCGAGCGCCTGGTGGACATCGACGTGACCGACGGGGCCGACCGCACCGTTCAACTCGACGGCGACACCGTCGTCCTCGACGTGCAGGTACGCCGGCACACCGGCCGAACGGGCGCCGAGGACCTGCGCATAGTCGAGCTGGCCCTGCTGAACCGGCAGCCGGACAGCGCGGACGCACGCGACGCGCACTGGCTCTTCCAGACCGAGATCGACGTCACGGCCTTTCCCGACGACCAGGCGGCCGTCTTCCTGCCGGTCGACGACCCCCTGGACCCGGCGAGCCACGACAACGCGCCCGAAGACGCGGAGGAGCGGCGACTGCGCCTGCTCTACCGGGACAGCCTGAGCCACGCCAAGGGCCGCAACGTCGCCGTGCACGCGCACGTCCGCGACGGAGAGCGCAACGCGCACCGCCTGACCACCGTCTGGCTTCCCGAGTACGACGTCAGGGCGACCACCGCGCCGGCACTCGAGGAGCAGGACCTCCTCCAGGGGCTGGAGCTGGGCATGGACGAACTGGCGGCACTCGCCGTGCCCGACCGCCGGGCCGAACTCAGCTCCGCTCTCGCCCCGTTGGCCGACGGGTACGGTACGTGGCTGGAGCAGCAGCGCCGCAGTGCCGCCACACTCCCCGAGGACCTGCGAGAAGCGGCCGAGACCGCGATCGAGCAGGCGCTCGAGGTCTGCGACCGCATCACCCTCGGCATCGACCGGCTCGTGGCCGACGAGACGGCCCTGCTGGCCTTCCGGTTCGCCAACCGGGCGATGGCCCTGCAGCGCCGCAACACGGCCATCGCGGCCGCCCGCACCGGCCGCGAGAACGACTCCCGGTCCTACCGGGAGGCCTACGACGAGGTACACGGCAAGGGCAAGGCGGCAGCGATCTGGCGTCCGTTCCAGCTCGCCTTCGTCCTGCTGAACATCGACTCCCTCACCCAGCCCGGACACCCGCACCGCGGTACCGGCCGTGAAGCCCTCGTCGATCTGCTGTTCTTCCCGACCGGTGGTGGCAAGACCGAGGCATATCTCGGACTCGCCGCCTACACCTTCGCCCTGAGGCGCCTCCAGGGCACCATCGGCTCGGGTACGGAAGCCCGGAGCGGTGAGGCGGGCGTGGGCGTTCTCATGCGCTACACCCTGCGCCTGCTCACCGCCCAGCAGTTCCAGCGCGCCGCCGCCCTGGTGAGTGCCTGTGAAGTCCTGCGCCGCGAGGAGTTCGCGCGGGACCGGCGCTGGGGACCCACCCCGTTTCGGATCGGGCTCTGGGTCGGCACTTCCGTATCGCCGAACTGGTTCGACGAGGCCAAGGAACAGATCGCCGAAGCGAAGGAGAACGCCAGCGACAAGTACGCCCGGGTCCTGCAGGTCCTCACCTGCCCCTGGTGCGGCAGCGGGCTGACCGCCCGCTCGAACATGGAGTACGACGAAGGCCGCCGCAGAGTCCTGCTGTACTGTCCGCGCGGCGAGGGGGAGGAGCGCTGCCCCTTCTCCCGGCGTGAAGCGGTCGGTGAGGGCATCCCCGTGCTCACCGTCGACGAGGAGATCTACCGGCTGGCACCCTCGCTACTGATCGCCACGGTCGACAAGTTCGCCCAGCTCCCGTGGAACGGCTACTCCGGCCTGCTGTTCGGCAGGGTCACCGAGCTGTGCCCCCGCCACGGCTACCGCCACGACGACCTGGACGCCAAGACCGGCTGCGGTGGCCGCCACAACGCCAGGGGCGACCTGCCCGGCGTCACCGCCCAGCCCGTCACCCGCCTGCGACCTCCGGATCTGATCATCCAGGACGAGTTGCATCTGATCTCCGGAGCCCTCGGTACCACCGTGGGCCTTTTCGAGGCGGCCGTCGACCAGTTGTGCACGTGGAGCTTCACCGACGCTCACGGAGTACGTCACGACGTCGGCCCCAAGATCGTCGCCTCCACCGCGACCACGAAACGGGCCGCCGACCAGGTGCTCGGTGTCTTCGGCCGCAAGGTCGCCGTCTTCCCTCCCCAGGTGCTGGACGTCGGCGACACCTTCTTCTCCCGGCAGGTGGAACTGAGCCGGGAGAATCCCGGCCGCCGCTACCTCGGCGTATGTGCGCACGGCACCCGGCTCAAGGCCGCCGAGATCCGCGTCGCGGAGATCCTGCTGCTCGCGGCGCAGCAGCTCTTCGACGACTACGGCAGGCCGGCGGACCCGTACATGACCCTCGTCGGCTACTTCAACGCCACCCGTGAACTCGCCGGCATGCGGCGGTACATGGACGACGACATCACTACCCGAGTGCGGTCCAACGGCAGCCGCAAGGGCCAAGACACGCTGTCGGACCGCATCGTCAGCAGAGCCGGGATGCTCAGCATCCAGGAACTGACCTCCCGCATCTCCTCCTCGGACATCGGCGCGGCCCTGAAGAGACTGGAGATCGAGTTCGACCCCGAGCGGGACACCTCGGTGCGCAGGCGGGCCTTCCTGCGCGAGTACGCCGCCGCCATGAAAGACAAGCGGGAGCCCCGCGCGTCCATGACACCGACCGTGCGACAGGCAGTCGACGTCGTCCTCGCCACCTCCATGCTGCAGGTCGGTGTCGACGTCTCCCGCTTCGGCCTGATGCTTGTCGTGGGCCAGCCCAAGAACACCGCCGAGTACATCCAGGCGTCGTCGCGGGTCGGCCGCGACCCCGCCCGTCCCGGCCTGGTGGTGACGCTCTACAACTGGTCACGCCCCCGCGACCTCGCCCACTACGAGGACTTCGAGCACTATCACGCGACGTTCTACCGTCGGGTGGAAGCCCTCTCCGTCACCCCGTACACGCGCCGCGCGCTCGACCGCGGTGTCGCCGCCACTTATGTCGCCGCGCTGCGCCACGCGACCTACGACTCCTCCCGCAACCTCGACGCCCACCACGTCGACCTCGACGGACCGCTCGCCCAGGAGGTCGAACGGCGGTTCCTCGAACGCGCCGAACGGGTGGGAGGCGACCGGCCCCGCCAGTACCTGAGCGAACGTCTGGACCGGCTCAAGGACGAATGGCGCCGCAAACGCGACGAGAGCAGTTCGGCCCTCGCCTACCGCAAGGAGAAGCACAAGACGACCGTCGTGAACGGCCTGCTGCGACGGGCGGACGGATCCCGGTGGACCGAGCTGACCGTCGGCATGTCGATGCGCGAGACGGAGAACGAGATCAACCTCCTTCTCCCCGGCGGCGGCGCCTTCCTGGAAGAACCCTCGGGCGACGGACCCGACTGGACGTTCGGCGCCTCCGGGACCGACTCCGACACCGACCCGGACACGGCGAGCACCGTGGACAGCGACGAATACGGGCCCCTCACGGCCGACACGGTCAGGAAGGCACAGCGATGAGCAGTCAGGGCAGCAACCGCAGGGTCGGCGCCGTACGGCCCAGCCACCTCATGTTCACCGCCGGAGTCGGCGCCCTCGTCGACCTGCCCAACTTCTCCGTCCTGATCCGGGGAATCGACTCCTGGAGCCACTCCGGTGTCACCGACTACGACATCGACGAACCCCGGCTGCGCGCCGCCGTCAACCGGTCGCTCCAGCGCTATGGACGCGGCCAGATCGAGCAGTTGCGTGCCGCTCCCTGGCTGGAGGGCGCCGATGCTGACCCGAAGAGCTGGGCGGCACAGGGGGTCGGAGTGCCCGTCACGCCGTTCCCGCAGTGGCTGCGCTGCACCGCGTGCAATGTGCTGGCCGCGATCGACTCGGGCGAGTTCGCCTTCGTCAACGCCAACCCACGGACGCCGCACGAGGCGAAGTTCGTCCACGACTGCAAGCGGGGCAAGCCGCTGGCCGTGGCGGCCCGTTTCACCCTCGTGTGCACCGCCGGCCATCTCGACGAGTTCCCATACACCACTTACGTGCACCGTGGGCAGGCCTGCGGCAAGACGCCGCGCCCGAAGCTGCGCATGAAGGACCATGGCGGCAACCAGGCTGCCAACGTCACCATCGAATGCGTCGCCTGCGGCGTGAAGCGCAACATCCGGGAAGCCATGGGCGAACGAGGCCGGCGCAACCTGCCCCGGTGCCGTGGCCGACATCCGCATCTCGGCACCTACGAGACGAACGGCTGCGACGAGGAGCCGGTCCTGATGGTGGCGGGGGCGTCCAACCAGTGGTTCCCGCTCACCCTCAGCGCCCTGGCACTGCCCAAGGCGCAGGGCGGAGACATCGGAAAACTCCTGGACGACCACTGGCCCGACCTCGAACTGATCGAGGACCGAGGGCAGTTCGACTTCATGGCACGCATGCCCAAGTTCACCTTCCTCAAGGAGTTCGACGCAGACGCAGTGGTGGGGGCGATTACGGCCCGCAAGCAGGGAACCACCGGGCCGGCCCCCTCCGCCCCCGACGTCCAGGCCGACCTCTTCGGACCCGAATGGGAGGCGCTCTCCGGTCCCGTTCCCACCCCCAGCGACGATTTCGCACTCCGGCAGATGCCCGTGCCGGCCCGTCTGAACGAGTTCCTCGCCGACATCAGGCAGGTCGAGCGGCTGCGTGAGGCACGAGCGCTGATCGGGTTCAGCCGGCTCGACGCGCCTGACCCCGAATCACCGGAGATCGCCACGCGCGTCGAGCTGTCCCGCGGGATCCGGAACTGGGTGCCGGCCAGTGAGGTGCGTGGCGAGGGCGTCTTCCTGCGCGTGCGGGACGGTCTGATGGCCGAGTGGACCGCTCGTATGGAGAAGTCACCGCAGATGGAGGCGCACAGACAGGCGTACGCACGATTCCGCGCCAACCGGAAGTCGGACCGCAAGACCAGCGACTTCGATCCCTACTACGGCTGGCCCGGAGCGCGGTACATCGCTCTGCACACCCTCTCCCACCTGCTGATCCGCACCATTGCCCTGGAGTGCGGCTACAACTCCGCCTCGCTCGCCGAGCGGATCTACGCGGGGGACGACCAGAATCCGAGGACGGGCATCCTCATCTACACCGCCGTCCCGGACTCCGAGGGCACCTTGGGAGGTCTGGTGTCCCTGGCCGAGGAACGGGAGTTCGACCGGATCGTGCGTCGGGCTCTGACCGACGCACGCCACTGCTCGGCCGACCCGCTCTGCGCCGAGCGCCTGCCGCAGGACCCTGCCGACTTCCTCCACGGGGCCGCATGTCATGTCTGCCTGTTCGTGTCGGAAACCACGTGCGAACGCGGAAACCGGTTCCTGGACCGTCGGTTCCTCGTTCCGCTGACCGGGGACCAGGATCCGGTGCTGACCCCCGTCGGTCTGTTGCCGTGAGCCGACCCGCCTTCGAGGGTGCTGCCGAGACCGCCGTCGCGGCTCTCGGCCTCTCACGCAGCAAGGACCTCGCCGGCCTGCTCGCCCAGGGACGCACCAGGGAACGGATACTGACCGAACTGGCGACACCTGGAGTCAGCGAGGCTGTCGCAGCGCTGCACGACGCCATCGAGTCGGAGTCGGTGCCTGCCTCCGAGGCGGCTGCCTATGTGCGCGGCTATGTCGCCGCCCGGCGGCAGGCCAGGGACACGGTCCGGGTCCGCACCGTGTGGAGCGGCCCTTCGACACCGGCCGTACCGGTGCGTGCCACAGCCCAGGTGCTGGTCGAGGTCATCAGTGAGGCGCAGCACGAACTGCTGGCAATGACGTACGCGGCTCGTCCATATCCCGCCCTGACGAAGGCCCTGACAGAGGCTGCGGGCAGGGGTGTCCAGACGCACATCGTGGTCGAAACCCTGGCCGGCGCAGGCGGCCTGCTCGCGGGGAGGGAACCGGCCGAAGCGTTCGCGTCCGTGCCCGGCCTGCTGCTGTGGGCCTGGGCACGGGACCCGGCCGAACGGGGCCGCTCACGCCAGCACGCCAAGCTGGCGGTCGCCGACCGCCGCACCCTCCTGCTCGGCAGCGCCAACCTGACCGAGTCCGCTGCACGGCGCAACATCGAGGCGGGTGTGCTGGTGACCGGCGGTGAAGCACCACGGCGCGCGGCAGAGCACATCGTCGAACTGCAGCGTCTCGGCATACTCAGGCCTTTCCCGCCACATCACGCTCCCGGCTGACCACGGAACCGTGCTCGCGGTCTGATCGAAGACTCCCCTATGGCGGGGCAGGAAGCGTTTGCAACTGGAGACAGCGTCTCATCGGGACCGCGGGCGGGGGCCCAGAGTCTGTGTAAGTGGGGCCGGTGATTGTGCAGCATGGGTCGGCGCCGGGGAAGACACCATGGACGCTGACCAGCTGGCCTTACGGATCACTACCCCTGGCTCCTTCCGCCCGCAGATCGGAGTCCGCCACAACCTGAACATTCGTCAGCAAGGTCAGCAACGGGTCAGTGTGAGTCCTGGAACACCTGACGACAGCTGACCGGGGATGCGAATCGTTGTAGGCTCCGAACATCGCCCTTGACCTGCATAAAGCGGGCAGGGAGCGGACAAACCGGGAGCCTATTCATGCTGCGCACCATGTTCAAGTCCAAGATCTAGCACTTGGACGTTGGTGCAGTTCAGCGCCCTGTCGGCTCGCCCGAGGTCAGCAAAAGGTCAGCATGCGTCGCAGCAGAGACTCCGCTTGCTGACCTGGCGCCCCATGCGGACGCAAGGCGTGATCACTGACTTGCGCTCGGAAGGCTTGATACCGGACCCTCGCCCACGGCACGGGGCCCGTCTTCAAGGGCTGCTCAAGTGCGGCGACTGTGCCAAGCCGACCCGTTGCGCGCACCCGTACACGTGAGGAGGTCGGCTACGGCAACCCGTCCCGCTGCTCGGCGTACACCGACCCGCCTGCTGCCGCAACTCGACCATCACCCGCGCCCACGGCCCCTCGCACTGAAGAACGGCTCGGTCGCACGCGGCTCGCCGTCCTTCCCGCCGAGGGAGGCGCCCCGGGTCGCTTACCGCTTGTGGCCGTGACCGCCGGAATCGGCCAGATCGAAGCGCTCATGGGCATCGTCCCCGGCGGAGGCGGAACGCAGTACCTCCGTGACCGCGTGGGCCGCAACCGTGCGCTGGAGGTGGTGCTCACCGCAGACCTGTTCGATGCCGAGACCGCAGCGTCTTACGGCTGGATCAACCGGGCTCTGCCAGCCGATCAACTCGACGAGTGCGTCGACCGTATCGCCCGCAATATCGCTGCCCTGCCCGATGGTGTCATCGAAGCGGCCAAGCGCGCATTGCCTGCCGAACACATCACGGACGGACTCCTCCGCGAGAACGAGGCGTGGGCCACTCAGATTGCTTTGCCTGCTGTTCAGCAACTGATGGGCCGAGGACTGCGCAACGGGGCGCAGACACCCACAGGTGAACGCGACCTCGAGGAACTGATGCGCAGTGTCATGCGCCGATGAGCCAGGACCAGCAGCTGGCGCCGAAACAGTCGCGCGGGCAGGTGACGCGATCCCGCAGCTCCCTGGAGCGGTCGCTGCTGGAGCGTCCAGCAACAACTCCTACCGCAATGACTTCAGGCGTCGCGCCGATCGCTGACAGGCAGTTCTCGCGGGCGCTTGGCTGCGGCCAGCCAGCACCCGAATCTGTGGCCCTCACCCCGCCCCTCAGACCAGCTTCGGAGGACTTCGTGCCCACGGCGCGCCACACTCGAGCTCATCGCATCGTCGCTCAGCCTCGCACCCATGCCCTGACATGGAGCGAGATTGCTCAGCAGGTCCAGGCAGCCGCGGAACTCGTCCACCGGTACAACGAGTTTGGCCTCAGCTGGAGGAGCGCCGGATGGGGTGCGGAGGGCCACCTGCGTCGAGCAACCGCGCAGCTGCAGCCGCTCCTCGACGAATATGTTGCCGGAGCACGGACCTGGATGGGCCGTGCCTGGCACCGGCGCCAGACGCGTGACCTGACGCAGCAGGTGCCCGAGGCACTGTGGTTCACCACGCGTATGCAGGCGTTCGGCGAGCTGTTCTGGCCGCCCTCCCTCTTCTACCGCGGCGGGCGACCGGCCTTGCTTGAACGTGCCATGCGACTGCTGGACTCCGCCGAGCTCGTCCCTGCCTGACCAGTCACTCTACGAGGACTACAGCATGCCATCCGAACCGAAGCTCACCCTCTGGGTCGGGACTTACCACGGTCCGCGCCCAGAGGACCGGGCGCCGACTACGTGCCGGAGGCGTCGATGACGGCGCGGGCGGTGATCCGCTCCTCGCGGCCGTCGGCGGTGCCGACGTGAACGGTGAAGGGCTGCTCCTCGCGGCCGCTCGCGACCTGGGGCTGAGCCGCCGGGGCGAGTGCGCTACCGGGAGGCGAACCACCGCGTTCGCCGAAGGGTGCCGGCAGGGGTCAGACGAAGGCCCCGACTGGTTCGGGGGATCCCCAGCCGGGGCCGATCGAGAGTGGGCGCGAAGGGCGGTCGCCTCGCGGCGGGGGCTCCATAAGGCTTCAGCCGAACGATCGTCCTCATGGGCAAGAGGTGAGGCCCGGGGACACAGTTCCCTTCACGCCCACACACGGACCAACGGTGAAGCACCCTCGAATGTTCCCTGGGAGCGGCTCATACCGGGACTCTCCGGATGCTCGTGTGAGCGGGCCCGGTGACGGCGCCTGTCGCGCGGTTCCCGGCGCGATCAGGTAATCAGGAACGGTGAACAAGGAGGCGACCGACCCCTTCGTGCATGTCCGGGGCGCCAGTGAGAACAACCTGCGGAACATCGACGTCGACGTTCCGCGGGACGCGATGGTCGCCTTCACCGGCGTCTCCGGTTCGGGCAAGTCCTCGCTCGCGTTCGGCACGCTCTACGCGGAGGCCCAGCGGCGCTACTTCGAGTCCGTAGCACCGTACGCCCGAAGGCTGTTGCAACAGGTCGGCGCACCGCACGTGCAGGAAATCACCGGACTGCCACCCGCCGTGGCCCTGCAGCAGCGACGCGGGTCGCCCAGCTCGCGTTCGACGGTCGGCACCATCACCACGCTGTCCAATCTGCTACGCATGCTGTACTCCCGCGCCGGCACCTATCCGCCCGGGGCCGCACGGCTGGAAGCCGAGTCGTTCTCACCCAACACCGCGGCCGGCGCCTGCCCGGAGTGCCACGGACTGGGCGTCGTGCACGACGTCGCCGAGGACCTGCTCGTCCCGGACCCCTCGCTGAGCATCCGCGAGGGGGCGATCGCCGCCTGGCCGGGCGCCTGGCAGGGCGCCAACCTGCGCAGTGTCGTGAGCGGCCTGGGGATCGACATCGACCGACCGTGGCGCAGGCTCAGGAAGAAGGACCGGGACTGGCTGCTGTACACGGACGAGCAGCCCTCCGTGTACATCGAGCCGGAGGAGGACCGCGTCGACTACGGCTACCAGGGCAAGTTCTGGAGCGCCCGCAAGCACGTCATGCACGTCCTCGCCGACTCCAAGAGCGAGAAGATGCGCGAACGGGCGCTCCGGTTCGTCAGGAGTGTGCCCTGCCCCGAGTGTCACGGCAGCGGACTGCGGCCCGAGGCGCTCGCCGTGACCTTCGCCGGACGTTCCATCGCCGAGATCAACGCGATGCCGCTCACCGAGGTCGTGGCGCTGCTGCGGCCCGTCGCGGGGCGGTCCGAGGCCGACGCCACCACGTCGACCGCCCGATCCGGGGAGACGACCGAGGTCGCGGTCCGGATCTGCGGCGATCTGGTCGCGCGGGTCGACGTACTGCTCGACCTGGGCCTCGGATATCTCAGCCTCGGGCGCCGCTCGACGACCCTGTCGCCCGGCGAGGCGCAGCGCCTGCGGATCGCCACCCAGCTGCGCTCGGGGCTGTTCGGCGTCGTCTACGTTCTCGACGAACCCTCCGCGGGCCTGCACCCGGCTGACGCGGAACCGCTGCTGGACGTGCTGGACCGCCTCAAGGCGGCGGGCAACTCGCTGTTCGTCGTGGAGCACGACATGGACGTCGTACGGCGGGCAGACTGGGTGGTCGACATCGGCCCCGGCGCGGGTGAGGGCGGCGGACGCGTGCTGTACAGCGGCCCGGTCGCCGGTCTTGAGCGGGTCGGGGAGTCGGCCACGAGCCAGTACCTGTTCGGGCGTGCCCAGCCGCTCGATCACAGCCCGCGCACACCGCATGGCTGGCTGCACCTGAGCGGCGTCTCCCGCCACAATCTGCACGACGTGTCCGTCGACGTACCGCTCTGTGTACTGACGGCGGTGACGGGCGTGTCCGGTTCCGGAAAGTCGACGCTGGTGACGCAGGTGCTCGCCGAGGTCGTCCGCGGCCATCTCGGATTCGTACCCGAGGAGCCCGACGAGGCGCAGCTGGAGGTCGACGTCCAGGACGCGTCGGGGGTCGAGTCGTTCGACCGGCTGGTCCGGGTCGACCAACGGCCCATCGGCCGAACTCCCCGGTCCAACCTGGCCACGTACACGGGGATGTTCGACGCGGTGCGCAAGCTGTACGCGGCGACGGACGAGGCCAGGGCGCGCGGCTACTCGGCCGGGCGGTTCTCCTTCAACGTGCCCGAAGGGCGGTGCGAGACCTGCCAGGGCGAAGGATTCGTCGCGGTGGAACTGCTGTTCCTGCCCGGCACCTACGCGCCGTGCCCGACCTGCCAGGGCGCCCGGTACAACGCCGAAACGCTGGAAGTCACCTACCGCGGCAAGAACATCGCGGAAGTACTGGCGCTGTCCGTCGACGCCGCCGCCAAGTTCCTGTCCCCCGTCCCGGCCGCCTCCCGCAGTCTGGAGACGTTGCGCGAGGTGGGACTGGGGTACCTGCGGCTGGGCCAGCCCGCGACGGAACTCAGCGGTGGTGAGGCGCAACGCATCAAACTGGCCACCGAACTGCAGCGAGCCCGCCGCGGGCACGCGCTCTACCTGCTCGACGAGCCGACGGCGGGGCTGCACCCCTCGGACATCGCGCTGCTGCTGCGACAGCTGCACCGGCTCGTCGACGCCGGCAACACGGTCGTCCTCGTCGAGCACGACCTGGACACGATCGCCACCGCCGACTGGGTCATCGACCTCGGGCCGGGCGGCGGCGACGCGGGCGGGCGGGTGGTCGCGGCGGGCCCGCCGGCCAAGGTGGCGAGGGCCCGCCGCAGCGCCACCGCGCCCTATCTCGCGGCCCGGCTCGCGCGCTCCTGACGACGGCGCGAGGGGCTGAGCACCGGTCAGCCGGGTTCGGGGCGCAGGGTCGCGCGCGTCGCCATGCTGCGTTCCAGCTTGTGGCGGATATCGCTCGCGAGGTATTAGGGCACCCAGCCGAGACTGGAACAAGACCGGGCTCGGTGCAGGGGTCGGGTTGAAGGGCAGGCAGCGGTAGCCGCCCTTCTCCAGACTGCGAGGTGTCTCATGAGACTGCGAGGTGTCTCATGAGTCCACCGGATCCCCTGCGGCGACGCCCGTTCCGGGCGGAAAATGGTTGCGGTTGCTGCCTGTTGACGCCGTGATGTCTGTGACCTTCGAGATCGTTCATGAGCCGGGCGCGGGGAGTCAGCCAACGGGCGCCTTCAATGTTGCTTCGAGCACGAGGATGAGACTTCCCATCAGCCCTTTGGCTCCCACAGGCAGCAGCTGCCCGGGAACCGAGGAGGCACTGGTGCTCGAAGAGACTCAGGACACGGAAGAGATCATCGAGCGGGTGGCCGCGCTTGACATCGGCAAGGCTGAGGTCGTGTGCTGCACCCGGGTTCCCCGCGATGGGTCGCCGGGGCGGCGCATGCAGGAGGTCGTGACCTATCCGACGATGACCCGCTCCCTGCTGGGGATGTCGGACCATCTGCGCTGCCTGGGGGTGACCCGGGTGGTGATGGAGGCCACGTCCGACTGCTGGCGGCCCGCGTTCTACATCCTGGAGGCGGCCGGCTTCGAGGCGTGGCTGGTCAACGCGAAGGACGTCAAGCACCTGCCGGGGCGTCCCAAGACTGACAAACTCGACGCGGTCTGGCTGGCCAAGATCGCCGAGCGGCAGATGATCCGCCCCAGCTTCGTGCCGCCCCGCGAGATCCGCGCGTTACAGGACCTCACTCGATATCGCACCGACCTGGTGGCGGCACGCACCAGCGAGAAGCAACGCGTGGAGAAGCTCCTGGAGGACGCCCAGATCAAGCTCAGCACCGTGGCCAGCGACGTCTTCGGCTCGTCGGGCCGGGACATGCTCGCCGCGCTCATCGCCGGCGAGCGTGACCCCAAGATCCTGGCCCAGTACGCCCGCCAGCGCCTGCGCGCCAAGCTCACCGCGCTGGAGGAGGCGTTCACCGGCAAGTTCACCGACCACCACGCGTTCCTGCTCACCAAGATGCTCGGCCGCATCGACGCCATCGACGCCGACATCACCGCACTGGACACACGGATCGGCGCCGAGGTCGCTCCCTACGCCGACGCCATCGCCCGGCTGAGCGAGATCCCCGGCATCAACCCGATTGCCGCCCGCGTGATCACCGCCGAGATCGGGCTGGACATGACGCGCTTCCCCACCGCCGCCCACCTCGCCTCCTGGGCGAAGTTCGCGCCCAGCGTCAAGGAGTCCGCAGGGAAGAAGAAGGGCCGGGGCAACCCCGGCCACGGCAACTCCTACCTGGCCCGAGTCCTGGGCAACTGCGCCACCGCCGCCGGCAAGACCGACACCTTCCTGGTCGAGCGTTACCGCCGCATCGGCCGCCGCCGCGGCAGGAAGAAGGCCCTGGTCGCGGTCGGCCGCTCTCTCCTGGTCGTGATCTGGCACCTGCTCTCGACCCCGGACACCCGCTTCCGCGACCCGGGATCCGACTACTACGACACCCGCATCGACCCCGAACGCCGCAAGCGCAACCACATCCGCCAACTCGAGGCCCTTGGCTTCACCGTCATCCTGGAGCCCGCCACATAACGAGGGCACGGCTCGGCCCGTCGGTACTTCGGCGCGCGGCGAATGGCACACCACCGTCCTGGTCCGCCCCAGCGTCGAGGGCGAGGAGGCCGGCGGCCTCTTCCACCCGGGGGCGGAGCCCGGCGAGTCCGGGCCGGCGCGCCGCCTGTGTGCCTGGCGCGAGAGCGCCCCGCGCATCACCGACATCGAGGACCCGGAACTGCACAGGACGCTGCGGCGGAGCCCGGAGGACCTGGGCGCGCTGCGCATCTTCGACCCGCGGCACCCCGAACACACGGCGGTCGCCGCAGGTGCCCCCTGGTTCATGGCCCTGTTCGGCCGCGACTCGCTGCTGTCCTCGTACATGGCACTGCCGTTGGACCCTGCACACCACGGTGAACGGAGGCGTCAAGCTGTGGGTGGTCGTGGTCACCGCCGTCCGTGCGCGGGCGCGGGCCGGGTCGGCGTGGCAGGCTTGCAGGGGGGCCGCGCCGTTCGTCGCAACACAGCAGCGAAGGGGTACGACGCATGGATGAGAAGGAATTCCTCCGTACCGTCGCCGAGCGCACCGGACTGAGCCGGCAGGAGGCGGCGGACCTGACCTGGGCCACGCTCGAGACGCTGGCCCACCGGCTGAGCCCGGGGGAAGCCAGGGACCTGATCACCGAGCTCCCCGAGGGCCTCGCGGAGGCGGTGCGCCGGGGAACCACGGACCGCATCGAGCGCTTCGGCCACCACGACAGCGTGCGGCGCGTGGCCGAACGCACCATGCTCAAGGAGGAGGAAGCCGACCGGGGTGTGCGGACCGTACTGGCCGTGCTCCGGGAGGCGATCAGCGAGAAGGAGTTCAACGACCTGATGTCGCAGCTCGGAACGGACTTCTCCCAGGCCCTCGAATCCGCCGGGTGACCCCGGATCCTTCGGCACGCCGACCGCGCCACGGCGGCCAGCGGCCCGCACGCTGCGTGTGCGCCGGGGACGGCCGGCACGGTGGGTGACACCCGCGGACCGCTGGTACCTCGCGGCCGCCATGGCGTGAGGCGCACACGAAGGTGTGGTCACGACGGCTGACGTGCCCGAGACGTCCTCCGGCAGATCCGTGCGCGTCGTGCTGGTGGCCGACCCCGGCCTGCCGTCGGAGATCGCCCGGGCTCTCGCCCCCCGGTTACCCGACCATCTCCGCCGGGCAGTCCGTGCTCGGGTCAGATGGCAGGTCGACACGACGACCGCCCCGCTCAGCGTGAGCGAGCAGGCCGACGTCTCCGACACCGCCGAGGCCGTCAGAAGCCACCTGGACGGTGCCGAATGGGACGTGGCGATCTTTCTCACCGACCTTCCGCGGCGGGCCCGGCTCTACCCGATCAGCGTCGAGGTCGACACCGCGCTCCGGGCCGCTCTCATCTCCCTTCCCGCCCTTGGGGTCCGCCGCCTTCGGCGCCAGGTGCGGCAGGCCGTCGTGGATGTCGTCCGAGAGCTGGTCCGCACGAGGAGACGCCCAGGCACCCTGAGGTGATCGGCCGCCCGCCGCGCGAACCGGTACCGGACACCCGTCCCGGCCCCGAGCAGCCCCAGCGCTACGTCGTGCCCGGCCTGCGCGGCCACACCCGACTCGTCGCCGGCAGGGTGTACGCCAACCGCCCCCGGCGGCTGTTCGGCTCCCTCTCCCGGGCCCTGGCGGGCGTGTTCGCCACGGCTACGGTCCTGTTCATCAACAGCGCCACCCGGAACCTCGCCACCGCACTCGGCGCCGTGCAGCTTGCCGTCATCACCGCTGTGTCCGCCGTCGCGCTCACCCTGTGGATCATCGTCGACCACCAGCTCTGGGAGCGCGGCGCCCATCTCCCCGCACGGCACCATCCCCTGTACCCCTACAACCTGGTCACCTTGGTCACCATCGCGCTCGCGGTGGTGGTGCTGGCCACGGCCCTGTTCGCGACTCTGGTCGCCGTCTCCTTCCTGCTGCTGGACGCGTCCGTCCTGCGTAAGTTCATCGGACGGCAGGTCGGCGTCGGCGACTACCTCTTCCTGGCCTGGTTCATCACCGCCATCGCGATGATCGGCGGAGCCTTCGGCACCAGCCTCGAAGGGGACGAGAAGGTGTCCGACGCCGCCTATGGACGACGGCAGCGTGAGCGTCAGCGGATGCTGCGGCAGATGCGCGGCCGGAGCGAGGCGGACGCAGGGGGCCGGACACCACCGACGGGTGACGCCCGGGCCGCGGCCCGGGCGTCACAGGGCGATGACGTGGAGGTCGACCAGCTCGAGCAGCGCCCGCAGGGCCGAGCTGGGCCGCCGGGTCGACGACGTGCCGAGATGCATGCTCCAGCGGAGCATGGTGCCGTGGACGTCCAGGACGTGCAGGCCGGGGGTGCGGGCAACGGCGAACGCGGGCAGGAAGGCGATGCCCAGACCGTGCCGGACCAGTGCCGCCCCCATGTCGATGTCGGGCACTTCCAGGGCCACCCGGCGTACGACGCCCGCCGCCGCGAACGCCCGGTCGACCACCTCGCGGTTGCCGTAGCCCGGCGGGAAGTCCACGAAGGGCTCCCCCGCGAGGTCCGCAAGTGCCACCTCCCCCCGCTGCGCGAGCGGATGGGCGGCGCTCACCACCAGGACGAGCGGCACGGTGGCCAGCTCCCGTGCGTCGATCCCGGCGGGCTTGTGCTCGGGCAGCGACAGGAAGGCCACGTCCAGGTCCCCGCTGAGCAGCGCGTGCGCCAGTCCGGCCGAGCCGGTCGTCGCCAGCCGCAGCCGGACGTCGATCGCCGGATGCCGCGCGTGCAGCTGCCCGAGGAGCGCAGGCAGGTCCACCACCTCGACCGAGGCCATGGCGCCCACGTTCACCGTGCCGCGCAGCGTGTCCTGTGCGGCGCGCACGGCGTCCTGGGCCGCCTGGGCGGCGTGCAGGGTGGCCCGAGCCTCCGGCAGCAGCGCCGCGCCCGCCCCGGTGAGCCGGACCTGCTGCGACGTGCGCTCGAACAGCGCGCAGCCGAGCTCGCGCTCCAGGGAGCGGATCGCGGCGGACACCCCGGACTGCACCACGTGCAGCCGACGGGCGGCACGCGTGAAACTCAGCTCCTCGGCGACCGCGATGAAGTGCTCCAGCTGACGTAGCTCCACACGAGAAGTATCACTCACATTGCTCGAGCCAAGCAAAAACATTCGTTGGCATTGATCCTGGCTGGTGAGGAGGATGGAAAGCGCCATCCAATTCCGCCCAAGGAGGGGTACCCCTGCCTGCCGTTCCGACGCCGCTGAGCCGTCCCACAGCCGACACTCCCGGCGACCCGACCCACCGGATCCCAGCACCCGCTCCCGCCGACCTGCCGCCCCGCGCCCCCGCCCGGCGCCGTGCCTCGCACGCGACCGGCTTCTGGTTCGTGGCGGTGGCCTTCACCGTGCTGATGGCCTTCGGCACCGCGCCGACCCCGCTGTGGCCGCTGTACGAGGCCAGGGACCACTTCGGCGCGACCACGGTCACGGTGGCGTACGCCTCGATGGTCGTGGGCGCAGCGGCCGCCTTCCTCGGACTGGGACACCTGTCGGACCGGCTCGGCCGGCGGCGCATCATCGTCCCCGCGCTGCTGGTCGGCATCGTCGCGTCGGTCGTACTGATGGTGTGGCGGGACCTGCCGGGGCTGATAGCGGGCAGGATCCTGAACGGTGTCGGACTGGGGCTGATGGCCTCGACCGCGACGACGTACCTGCACGACCTCCACCACGAGGCCCGTCCGGAACGGGCGGGTTCGGTGCTGCCCGGGATCGTGGCGACCGCCGCCAACCTCGGCGGCCTGGCCTCAGGGCCCCTGGTCGCCGGAGCCGCCGCCGAGTGGCTTCCCACGCCCCTGATCACCGCCCAGGCGATCTTCACGCTCGCCATGGCAGTGTGCCTGGCGCTGGTGCTGTGCACCCCGGAGACCGTGGACCTGGAGCTGCCCGCGGTCGAACCGCCCAGCAGGTTCGTCCTGCGCCCCGGCGGCCGGCGGACGTTCGGCGCGGCCGGCGCGCTGGGCGCCTTCGCCTTCGCGATCCTCGGCCTGATCTCCTCCCTCGGGGCGAGCGTGCTCCACGGCACCCTGCACACCGACTCGCACCTCGTGGTCGGCCTGGCGGCCTTCCTCATGTTCGGTTCCGCGGCGGCCGCCCAGCTGGTGCTGGGACGTCTCCCACTGCCCCGGGTCCTGACCGTGGGGGCAGTGGTCTTCCCGGTGGGCCTGGTCCTGTGCGCCGTCGCCCTGTACCACCCGGCGCTCTGGCTCTATCTGGTCGCCGTGTCCCTGTCGGGAGCCGGCTCCGGGCTGCTGTTCAAGGGAGGCGTCGAACGTGCCGTTTCAGTGGCCGAGCCCGCCTCACGCGCGGGGGTCCTCGCCGTGTTCTTCGTCGTCGCGTACCTGGGAATGGGCCTGCCCTCCGTCCTGTTCAGCATCGCCCTGCGGCACTTCGCCGTGCAGACCGCGATGATCGGCTTCGCGGCGGTCCTCTCCTGCGGCGCCGTTGTGTCGGTCGCCGTCGCGCTGCGCGACCGCGCACCCGGTCCCGGCACGCTCTCGGCGCAGTCCGCTCGCCCCTCCTGACCTCCCTGCGGCGCATGCGACACCGGTTGCCTGGGAGGCGCAGACCTGGGCACTCTGTACGGGTGTGCGCGTGACACGGATCCGCGGCAGACGGGAGGCACGAGATGTCTGCGGGATCGGCCAGAACGATCGCACTCCCCTCCGGTGAGGAGATCGCGGCGCTCGGGCAGGGCACCTGGTACCTGGGCGAGGACCCGGCCCGGCGTGCCCAGGAGATCACCGCGCTGCGGCTGGGCGTGGACCTGGGCATGACCGTCGTCGACACGGCGGAGATGTACGGCGACGGCGCAGCCGAGGAGCTCGTCGGGGAGGCCCTCCGGGGGCGCCGGGAGGAGGTCTTCCTCGTCAGCAAGGTGCTGCCCGGCCACGCCGACCGGAAAGGCACCGTCGCCGCCTGCGAGGGCAGCCTGCGGCGGCTCCGTGCGGAACGGCTGGACCTCTACCTGCTGCACTGGCGGGGACGGTGGCCGCTCGAGGAGACCCTTGCGGGATTCACCGACCTGATGGAGGCGGACAAGATCCGTTACTGGGGCGTGAGCAATCTGGACATCGCCGACATGGTCGAACTGACCACTCTCGCCGGCGGCGACGCCGTGGCCGTCGACCAGGTGCTGTACAACCTCTCCCGGCGCGGCATCGAGTGGGACCTGCTCCCCTGGTGCCGCGAGGCCGGGGTGACGGTCATGGCCTACTCGCCGATCGAGCAGGGGCGGCTCCTGAAGGTCGAGGCACTGGGTGCCGTGGCCCGGGCCCTCGGAGCCACGCCGACCCAGGTGGCACTCGCCTGGGCGCTGGAACAGGGAGTGGCCGCGATCCCGCGTTCCGGATCACCCGACCACGTTCGGGAGAACCGCGGCGCGGTGGACCTCCACCTTCCTACCGAGGCGCTCGACGCCCTCGACGAGGCGTTCCCGCCGCCCAGCGGGCCCACGCCCCTGGAGATGCTCTGAAGGAGTTGACAGGATGGCGCGCCCCCCGCTCGTCGTCGGAATGGGAGATTCGCTCATCCGAAAATGGACCGACCGCGAGGCGCGCGTCAGCGGCCTGTGAGCGAAGTACCGACGGGCCGAGCCGTGCCCTCGTTATGTGGCGGGCTCCAGGATGACGGTGAAGCCAAGGGCCTCGAGTTGGCGGATGTGGTTGCGCTTGCGGCGTTCGGGGTCGATGCGGGTGTCGTAGTAGTCGGATCCCGGGTCGCGGAAGCGGGTGTCCGGGGTCGAGAGCAGGTGCCAGATCACGACCAGGAGAGAGCGGCCGACCGCGACCAGGGCCTTCTTCCTGCCGCGGCGGCGGCCGATGCGGCGGTAACGCTCGCCCAGAGCGGCGCAGCGGCGGGCGGCGGGACCACCGCGGCCTGAGACCCCACCGAGCAAGCGGTGCCGGACCAGTGTCCGTCACCGCTGCCGTCGCGACGGGGGGCGACGGCCTGCACGGTGCGGTTGGTCGGCATGGTCTCGACGCACACGTCAGAGCCCGGGCTACCGACCGATCATGGCCCGATCGCCCACCGCATGCGCCCCGGCCGCATCCACCTCCAGATCGCCGAAATGCCCGAGGTACAGCGCTGCTTGTGGACCGGGCGTGCCGTCACCCGGCACCGCGGCGGCTGGGGCGAACCCGGCAAGACCTTCGCCATCGGCCTCGGCTGCGAGATCCGCCACGCCCACCGCCTCGTCTACGCCGACGGCCTCGATCTCACCAATGTCTCCGCCGCCACCCACATCGGCATGGGCTGCCGCGTCTGCGAACGCCTCGACTGCCCCCAGCGCGCCGCACCACCTCTCGGCCACCCGCTGCGGATCGACCAGAACACCAGCACCTTCGTGCCGTACCCCGTGACAGAGGACATGACCTGACCTGGCCGGCTCTCGTCGTCTCGCGCGGCATCAGAAAAGTCAGCAACGGGTCAGCGTGAGTCCTCGAACACCTGGCGACAGCTGACCGAACATGCGAAACGATGTAACCTCCGAAGACCGCCCTTGACCTGCAATAGCAGGCAGGGAGCAGACGAATCGGGAGTTTCTTCGTGTTTCGTACAGTATTCAAGTCCAAGATCCACCGGGCCACCGTGACCCAGGCCGATCTGCACTACGTCGGCTCCGTCACCGTCGACGCCGCGCTGATGGAAGCCGCCGATCTGCTCCCCGGCGAGCTCGTCCACATCGTTGACGTCACCAACGGCGCCCGGCTGGAGACGTATGTCATCGAGGGCGAGCGCGGCTCCGGAGTCATCGGCATCAACGGCGCGGCCGCCCACCTTGTGCACCCCGGCGATCTGGTGATCCTGATCAGCTACGCCCAGGTCGACGACGCCGAGGCGCGCAGCCTGGTGCCCAGCGTCGTCCATGTCGACGCGGAGAACCGGATCGTCGCCCTCGGCTCGGACGCCTCCGCGCCCGTGCCCGGCAGCCGTACGGAACGCAGCCCGCACGCCGCCGTCTGATTCGCGGAGCGTCGTCCGCCGTCCGGCCCGCCCGAAGGAGGCACCTGCCGTGGCAGATCCCGATATCCGCGACAACCGTCCGGCAGGACTCCTCGAGGCGTACGAGGACGGCCAGGTCACCGGCCGCATCGTCTACTTCACCCTCTACGCGACCCCGGCCGCCCTGGTCGCCGTCCACACCGTGGTGGAGCCGGAGTACGAGGGCAAGGGCATCGGGGGCGCGCTGGTGCGGGAGTTCTACGCGATGGCGGCGCGTGAGGGCGTGCCCGTCGTACCGCTGTGCCCGTACGCCGCCGAGTGGGCCCTCCGCCACCCCGACGAGGCCCCCGCGGCCCCGGCCGAACTGGTGCGGGCCGCGCAGGAGCAGCTGAAGGCGAATCCCCAGCTCCGGTGACTCCCGCAGCGGCGTTAGCATCCCTGTCATGCTGGCGCTGCTGCACACCTCCCCGGTCCATGTCCCCGTCTTCGAGACCCTGCGGGACGAGGACCACCCGGGGCTCGCGCTGCGTCACCTCGTCCACGAGGAGCTACTGGCAAGGGCTCGCGAGGACGGCCCCGCGGCGGTCACCTCCACGGTCGCCGCCGTGCTGGCCGGAGCCGTCGCCGAGGGTGCGACCGCGGTGCTGTGCACCTGCTCCACCATCGGCGGCGTCGCCGAGGCATGCGCCGCCGAACTGGGCGTACCGGTGCTGCGGGTCGACCGTCCGATGGCCGCGGCGGCGGCCGGGAAGCGTCGCGTCGTCGTGGCCGCGACCGTGCACAGCACCCTGGAGCCGACAGCCGCGCTGATCCGGGAAGAGGCCGCGGGCCGGCACGTCGACCTGCGCACGCTGCTCGTCGACGGCGCCTGGGAGCGCTTCGAGGCGGGCGACCGCGACGGCTTTCTGAACACGGTGGCCGCCGCCGTCGACGCGGTGCGCGAGGCGGATGTCATCGTTCTGGCCCAGGCCTCGATGGCGGACGCCGCCGACCGTACGAGGACGGCTGTCCCGGTCCTCTCCAGTCCTCGGCAAGGGCTGCGGGCGGCCGCCGAGGTGGTCTCGTCCGGATCATGACGCGTGGACCCGGCGCGCGTGGGCACGCGCAACGGGAGACATTGGGAACGCGACTCCGTACCTCTGGAGGTCTGGCATGACCCAGCCGCCCGTCCCCCCTTCGCCCATCCCGACGCCGGGCCCGCCCGGACCCGATCCTGGCCCGCTGCCGGGCCCGGTGCCGACGCCCTCGCCCCCGCCGGGACCCGCGCCGGACCCCATCCCGACGCCGCCGGGCCCGAGCCCCGACCCCGTACCGGAGCCGGAGCCCGCGCCGGGACCGGCGGGCTGACCGCCCGCCGTTGACCCGCCCGGCGCAGCCGCGGATCAGTCGGTGCGCACCTCCGAGCGGTCGCCGCCCCAGAGGGTGTGGAACGAACCCTCCCGGTCGGTCCGCCGGTAGGTGTGCGCGCCGAAGAAGTCGCGCTGGCCCTGGGTGAGCGCCGCGGGCAGCCGCTCGGCGCGCAGCGCGTCGTAGTACGCGAGGGCCGCCGAGAAGCCCGGCGTCGGGACGCCCTGCCGGGCGGCCGACGCGATCACTTCGCGCCAGTCGTCCTGTGCCGTGCCGATCTCCTCGGCGAACTGCTTGTCCGACAGCAGGCTCGGCAGGTCGCGCTGTGCGTCGTACGCGCCGCGGATCCGGTCCAGGAACGCCGCCCGGATGATGCAGCCGGCCCGCCAGATCGCGGCGACCGTGCCGAGGTCGATGTCCCAGTCGTACGCGTCGCTGCCCGCCTGGATCTGGTGGAAGCCCTGGGTGTACGAAACGATCTTGGATGCGTACAGCGCCTGCTCGACCTGGTCGGCGAATCGCGCGGCCTCGGCCTCGTTCAGCGGCTCGGCCGTCGGGCCCGGCAGGGCGCGCGAGGCGTTGCGCAGCTCGGCGTGGCCCGACAGTGAGCGCGCGAAGACCGCCTCCGCGATACCGGAGACCGGCACACCCAGATCGAGCGCGATCTGCACCGTCCAGCGGCCCGTTCCCTTCTGCTCCGCCTGGTCGGCGACGATGTCGACAAAGGGCTTTCCGGTCGCCGCGTCCGTATGGGCCAGCACCTCGGCCGTGATCTCGATCAGATACGAGTCGAGCCGTCCGGTGTTCCAGGTGCGGAAGGTCTCGGCGATCTGCGCGGGGGAGTAGCCCGCGACCGCGCGCAGCAGGTGGTACGCCTCGGCGATCAGCTGCATATCGGCGTACTCGATGCCGTTGTGCACCATCTTCACGAAGTGACCGGCGCCGTCCGGGCCGATGTGCGCGACGGTGGGCGTGCCGTCGGGGGCCTTCGCGGCGATCTTCTCCAGCAGCGGGGCCAGGGAAGCGTACGACTCGGGGGACCCGCCCGGCATGATGCTCGGCCCGTGCAGCGCACCCTCCTCGCCGCCCGAGATGCCCGCGCCCACGAAGTGGATGCCGCGATCCCGCAGCTCCTTCTCGCGGCGGACGGTGTCGGCGAAGTGGGCGTTGCCGCCGTCGATGATGACGTCGCCCTCCTCCAGCAGCGGCGCGAACTCCTGGATCACGGCGTCCGTCGGATCGCCCGCCTTGACCATGATGACCAGGCGGCGCGGGCGCTCCAGGGCCGCGACGAACTCCTCGGCCGACTCGGCGGGCACGAAGGTGCCCTCGTGACCGAACTCCTCGACCAGCGCCCGCGTCTTCGCCGCTGTCCGGTTGTGCACGGCCACCGTGAAGCCGTTGCGGGCGAAGTTACGGGCGAGGTTGCGGCCCATCACCGCGAGCCCCGTGACGCCGATCTGGGCTGTTCCACTCATACGTGTGCTCCTGGATGTCCGTCGGAAAATCCATCTCCGCCTCTGCACATACGTACGGGCGGAGCCAGCCATTCATTGATCCTCAAGCCCTCCGGATTGTTCCGCATTCCGGGCCGGCCACATCGCGCCACGGCTCAAGTGTCCGCCCGCGGGCAGGGTTCGGATGCCGTCAGGGCGGGAAGCGGGCAGCTCCGTCCACCCCGTTTCCGGCCCGATGGTGCCCGACCAGCGCCGACGGCTTCGCTGAAACGGGCAGATTCGGGCACAGCAGATCCAGCGAAGAGCCTGGTCGAGCGGCCGTGCCTGCTTGTACAAACGACGCATGAGCCCGAACGGACGCGCCGGGCTCGCAGCACCAGCAGAAGCAGAAGCAGAAGCAGAAGCAAGGAAGTGTGCCGTGGACACCGAGGAACGCCGACGAGGAATTCTCGAGACGGCCCGGCGGGACGGGTCGGTCGACGTCAACCGGCTCTCCGACCAGTTCCGGGTGGCCAAGGAGACCATCAGGCGGGATCTGCACACCCTGGAGGAGCACGGACTGGTCCGGCGTACGCACGGCGGGGCCTACCCCGTCGAGTCCGCCGGCTTCGAGACCACGCTCGCCGTACGCACCACCCGTCATGTGCCGCAGAAGTCCCGGATCGCGGCGGCCGCCGCCGATCTGCTCGGTGACGCCGAGACGGTCTTCGTCGACGAGGGCTTCACCCCGCAGCTCGTCGCCGAAGCGCTGCCGCGGGACCGGCCACTGACCGTCGTCACCGCTTCCCTGGCGGTGGCGACCGTCCTCGCCGACGCCGAGAAGACCTCGGTGCTGCTGCTCGGCGGACGTGTCCGCGGCGGCACCATGGCCACGGTCGACCACTGGGCCACCCGGATGCTTGCCGACTTCGTCATCGATCTGGCGTACGTCGGCGCGAACGGCATCTCCCGTGAACACGGACTGACCACACCCGACCCCGCGGTCAGCGAGGTCAAGGCACAGGCCATGCGCAGTGCCCGCCGACGGGTCTTCGCCGGAATCCATACGAAGTTCGGCGCGGCGAGCTTCTGCCGCTTCGCCGACGTCGGCGACTTCGAGGCGATCGTCACCGACGTGGGCCTGCCCTCGGCCGAGGCGCAGCGCTACTCCCTCCTCGGCCCCCAGATCATCCGCGTCTGACCCCGACCCGCCCTCGGTGCCCAACTGGCGTACTCCATAAGTGCATTGATACCCAGCAGCCCGGCCGAGGCAGGGCCGTCATGCCCTGAACCACCGATCACCGAGCCGCTACGACCGATCAGGAGAAATCATGCCCCTCCAGCGACGACCACGTGGGATCCGCCTGAGTGTGGGGGCGGGCACGGCCGCCATGGCCCTGCTCGCGGGGTGCAGCGGAGCAGGTGCCTCCTCCTCCGGCGGGGGCGAGGCGGTGAACGTACTCATGGTGAACAACCCGCAGATGGTCGAGCTGCAGAAGCTGACCGCGGACAACTTCACCAAGGAGACCGGCATCAAGGTCAACTTCACCGTGCTCCCGGAGAACGACGTCCGCGACAAGATCAGCCAGGACTTCTCCAACCAGGCGGGCCAGTACGACGTCGCCACCATCAGCAACTTCGAGGTGCCGTTCTACGCCAAGAACGGCTGGCTGCACGAGCTCGGCGAGTACGCGGCGAAGGACTCCGCCTTCGACCAGGAGGACATCCTCAAGCCGCTGCGGGATTCGCTCACCGCCAAGGACGGAAAGCTCTACGCCGAGCCCTTCTACGGCGAGTCGTCCTTCCTCATGTACCGCAAGGACGTCCTGGCGAGGAAGGGGCTGACGATGCCGGCGCAGCCCACCTGGCAGCAGGTGGCCGATCTCGCGGCCAAGGCGGACGGCGCCGAGAGCGGCATGAAGGGCATCTGTCTGCGCGGGCTCCCCGGCTGGGGCGAGGTCATCGCCCCGCTCACCACCGTCGTCAACACCATGGGCGGTACCTGGTTCACCAAGGACTGGCAGGCGCAGCTCACCTCCCCCGAGTTCAAGAAGGCCACCCAGTTCTACGTCGACCTCGTGCGCAAGCACGGTGAGGCGGGCGCGGCCCAGTCCGGGTACGCCGAGTGCCTCAACAACATGACCCAGGGCAAAACCGCGATGTGGTACGACGCCACGGCCGGAGCCGGTTCCCTGGAGGCCGCCGGATCCCCGGTGAAGGGCAAGATCGGATACGTACCGGCGCCGGTGGAGAAGACCAAGAGCTCCGGCTGGCTCTACACCTGGGCCTGGGGCATGCAGAAGGCGTCCAAGAAGTCCGACAGCGCCTGGAAGTTCATCTCCTGGGCGTCCAGCAAGAAGTACGAGGCACTGGTCGGCGGCAAGAGCGGCTGGGCCAATGTGCCCGCGGGCAAGCGGGCCTCCACCTACGCCAACCCGGAGTACCGCAAGGCCGCGGGTGCCTTCGCGGACATCACCGAGAAGGCCATCGCGAGCGCCAACCCGGAGAACCCCGGCACCCAGCCCCGCCCCGCGCCCGGAATCCAGTTCGTCGGCATCCCCGAGTTCACCGACCTCGGCACCAAGGTCTCGCAGGAGATCAGCGCGGCCATCGCCGGCCGCCAGTCCGTCGACCAGGCCCTGGCCGCCTCCCAGAAGCTGGCCGAGAAGGTCGGCAAGGAGCAGCAGTGAGTGCCTCCGTCACCACACAGCCGCTGAACCCTCAGGTCCGGTCGAAGCAGGCGCGGCAGCCGAAGAAGCGGAAGGGGGGCGTACGGGCCTGGGCCACCCGGGCCCCGCTCCTGCCGGCCCTCGTCTTCCTGATCGCGGTCACCCAACTGCCGTTCGTGGCAACGCTGGTGATCTCGCTCTTCGACTGGAACTCCCTCAACCCCGACGCGCGCAGCTTCGCCGGACCGTCCAACTACACCTCCGTGGTCACCGACCCCGAGCTGCGCGACTCGGTCCTCACCACCGTCCTGCTCACCGCAAGCGTCGTCGTTGCCACCGTGGTGCTCGGACTGCTGCTCGCCCTGCTCCTCGACCGCTCCTTCTTCGGCCGCGGCATGGTGCGCACCCTGCTCATCACGCCCTTCCTGATCGTGCCCGTCTCCGCGGCGCTGCTGTGGAAGCACGCGCTCTACAACCCGGAGTACGGACTGCTCAACGGGGCACTGACCTGGATCGGCGAGCTGTTCGGCGATACGTCCCCGGCCCAGCCCGACTGGATATCCGGCATGCCGCTCATCGCCGTCGAAGCGGCGCTCGTCTGGCAGTGGACGCCGTTCATGATGCTGATCCTGCTCGCGGGACTGCAGAGCAGGCCCGCCGAGATGATGGAGGCGGCGCGCCTCGACGGAGCGAGCGCCTGGCAGACCTTCCGCTATCTGACCCTGCCGCATCTGCGCCGCTACCTCGAACTGGGCGTCCTGCTCGGCTCGGTGTACATCGTGCAGAACTTCGACGCGGTGTTCACGATCACCTCCGGAGGACTCGGCACCGCCAACCTCCCGTACACGATCTACCAGACCTTCTACCAAGCCCACGAGTACGGACTGGCGTCCGCCGCGGGAGTCGTCGTGGTGATCGGCACGATGATCATCGCGACATTCGCGCTCCGGGTGGTCTCGTCCCTCTTCCGTGAGGAGGGGAACCGCGCATGACCGCCACCACGGCCGCTCCGGCTCCTTCGACACTGCTGCCACCCGCCGCGCGCCGGGCCAGGCGCCGCACCGCAGCGCTCGGCCTGCTGGCCTGGGTGGCGGGCATCGGGTTCTGTCTGCCGGCCGCATGGATGCTGCTGACCTCACTGCACTCGGAGGCGGACGCGGCGACCAATCCGCCCTCGCTCGGCGCGCCCTTGACCCTCGCCGGCTACCGGGAGTTCTTCGGCGCGGGCGGCGGCCCCAGCCCCTGGCCGTCCCTGATCAACTCCCTGACCGCGTCGGCCTTCTCCACGCTGCTGGTGCTCGTCCTCGCCCTCCCGGCGGCGTACGCGCTCTCCATCCGGCGCGTACGCAAGTGGACGGACGTGATGTTCTTCTTCCTGTCCACCAAGATGCTCCCGGTCGTCGCCGGTCTGCTGCCCGTCTACCTCTTCGCGAAGAACGCCGGGATGCTGGACAACATCTGGCTCCTCGTCATTCTCTACACCTCGATGAATCTGCCGATCGCGGTCTGGATGATGCAGTCCTTCCTCGCGGACGTACCCGTCTCCATCATCGAAGCCGCGCAGGTCGACGGCGCCCGGCTGCCGACCGTGCTGGCCCGGGTCGTCGCGCCGGTGGCCGCTCCCGGGATCGCGGCCACCGCCCTGATCTGCTTCATCTTCAGCTGGAACGAGCTGCTCTTCGCCCGCGTGCTCACCGGCGTGGTCGCCCAGACCGCGCCCGTCTATCTGACCGGATTCGTCACCAGCCAGGGCCTGTTCCTCGCCCAGCTGTGCGCCGCGTCCGTCGTTGTGTCCCTGCCGGTGCTCGCCGCCGGTTACGCCGCCCAGGACAAGCTCGTCCAGGGCCTTTCCCTTGGAGCTGTTAAATGAGGGCAGCGATCGTCGAAGCCCCCGGCAAGGTCTCCGTCACGACGGTTCCCGACCCCACCCCGGGACCGCGGGAGGTCGTCGTCTCGGTGGCCTCGTGCGGTCTGTGCGGCACCGATCTGCACATTCTGCAGGGCGAGTTCGCGCCCACGCTGCCGATCCTGCCCGGCCATGAGTTCGCCGGTGAGATCGTGGGCATCGGGAGGGAGGTCACCGAACTGGCCGTCGGCGACAAGGTCGCGGTCGACCCGTCCCTGCACTGTCATGAATGCCGCTACTGCCGGGCGGGACGCGGCAACCTCTGCGACCGCTGGGCCGCCATCGGCGTCACCGTGCCCGGCGGTGCGGCCGAGTTCGCCGTCGCCCCCGTCGCGAACTGCGTACGCCTGCCGGACCACATCGACGTCAGGGACGCGGCGCTGATCGAGCCGCTGTCCTGCGCGGTCCGCGGATACGACGTGCTCAACAGCAGCACCCTCGGCGCCAAGGTGCTGATCTACGGCTCGGGGACCATGGGGCTGATGATGCTGGAGCTCGCCAAACGCACAGGCGCCGCGGGCGTGGACATCCTCGACGTCAATCCGGACCGTCTCGCGACGGCCTCGCTGCTCGGCTGCTCCCGCTCGGCGGCCACCGCCGAGGAGCTGGAGCAGCCGGGCGGCTGGGACTTCGTCATCGACGCGACCGGCAATGCGGGGGCCATCCAGGACGGCCTCGGACGGGTCGCCAAGGGAGGCACCTTCCTGCAGTTCGGGGTCGCCGACTATGCGACGACCGCGGTGATCGAGCCGTACCGGATCTACAACCAGGAGATCACCATCACCGGCTCCATGGCCGTGCTGCACAGCTATGAGCGGGCCGCCGCGCTCTTCGCGACCGGGGTGCTCGACCCGTCCGTCTTCATCAGCGACCGGCTGCCGCTGGACCAGTACCCCGAGGCCATCGACCGGTTCAAGGCGGGCATCGGCCGCAAGATCGTGGTGGAGCCGTGAGCGACGGGCCCGACGGAGTCCTGGTACTGGGCGAAGCGCTCGTCGATCTCGTCCCCGTGCAGAGCGAGCCGGACGTCAGGCGCGCGCAGCCCGGCGGCGCACCCGCCAATGTGGCGGTCGGCCTCGCGCGCCTCGGCACGCCTGTCGCTTTCGCCGGAGCGCTCGGCGGTGACGGCTTCGCGCGGAGCATCGAACGGCGGTTGGCGGACGCCGGTGTGGACCTCACCCGCTGCGCCCGCTCCGACCTCCCCACGGCACTGGCGGTCGCCGATCCGGGGGAGACGGGGACCGGCTACCACTTCCACCTCCAGTCCACGGCGACCTTCCGTTTCCCGGACCGGGCGGCGGACGTCGGCCGCTTCGGCGCGGTGTACGTGGGAGGCCTGGCCGCGGTCGTCGAACCGGCGGCGCAGGCCGTCGCCTCGACCGCGCAGGCGGCCGCCCGGCACTCGCTGCTGGTGGTGGACCCCAATGTGCGCGAGGACCGCACGATCGATCCGCGCCGGGGCCTGGGGCTGCTCCGTGATCTGTGCGCGCTGGCCCATGTGGTGAAGGCGAGCGACGAGGATCTGCTGCGGCTGTGGCCGGACAGGGATCCGGACGAGAGCTGCCGCAGGCTTGCCGGGGACGGGCGCCTGGTGGTGATGACACGCGGCGCCCGCGGCGCCGCCGCCTACACCCCGGCCGGTCCGCCCGTCTCCGTGCCGGCCGTCCCGGTCGATGTGGTCAACACCATCGGCGCCGGGGACGCCTTCATGGCGGGCGTCCTCGCCTGGCTCGGCACCAGGGCCGGCTGGGATCGCACGCTGAGCCAGGACCGTGCGGTGGGCATGCTGGAGTTCGCGGCACAGGTGGCGGCTTCGGTCGTCACCCAGACGGGAACCGAGCCGACGGCCCCTGCCCATGCGTGACCGCTCGCCCCGCCGGATCCCCCTCCGGCGGGGCGAGCCGCTCCCGGTCTCGCCGATGCGTCCGTGTGCGGGGGCGGCCGCGTTCAGCCCGCTGCGGCCACGAGCTCCTTGGTCGTCACCACCGTCGCGAAGCCTCCGCCGTGCAGTGACACGGCCGATGCCTGCGCCAGTTCGTCCGCGGTCCGCCGCCAGCCGAACGGCCCCTCAAGGTCGAACGTGTACGTCGCGTCCAGCGCGAAGAGCACCTCGTACCCAAGGTTTCCACCCATCCGTGCCGTCGTCTCCGCGCACATATTGGTCTGGATCCCGGCCACCACGAACTGCGAGATGCCCTCAGCCCTGAACCACGCGTCCAGGTCCGGCGCCCCGTAGAAGGCCGAATTGACGGTCTTCGTCACAAACAGCTCCGCCGCGGCCCCCTTTCCGCGCCGCTGCTCGACGTACTCCTTGAAGCCGTTCCCCTCCTGTCCCTGCCGCAGCGGCGAGTCCGGCTTCGACGAGTCGTGCCGGACGAAGACGACCGGCCGCCCCGTGGCCTGCCATGCGTCGATGAGCGAGGCGATGTTCTCGTCAGCCTCCGGGTTGTTCCGCCGACCCCAGAAGTCCAGCTCATCGAAGCCCTTCTGTACGTCCACCACGACCAGTGCTGCGCTCTCTGCAATCTTCATGCCCACGATCCTGCCGCCCCGGTCCACTCGGCCCCAGAGGTGCACAAGTCAGCGATCGATGGTTTACTGCCACGGTGTCCGCCAAACCCGTCCCGTACCGTGTCGCCCTGGTCAGCTTCCCGGGCGTACGAGCCTTCGACGTCTCGGTCATCACCGAGGTCTGGGGCACGGATCGCACCGACCGCGGCGTCCCCGCCTTCGACCTGCGCCGCGTCGCCGCCGACACCACGCCCGTCCGCATGCGCGGGGGTCTCAGCCTCACCCCCGACCGCACGCTGGCCTGGCTGGCTCGTGCCGACCTGATCCTGGTCCCCGGCCTGGACGACCATCTCACCCGCGCCCCGGAACCAGTACTCGAGGCCCTGCGCCGCGCACACGTCCGCGGCACCACCATCGCCGCCCTGTGCGGCGGCGCCTTCACACTCGCCCAGGCCGGCCTCCTCGATGGCCGCCGCGCGGTCACACACTGGAACCTCGTCGATCTGCTCCGCGCCCATCACCCTCGCGTCACTGTCGAACCCGACGCGCTCTTCATCGAGGACGGCAGCATCTGGACCGCCGCCGGTACGGCCGCCGGCATCGACCTGTGCCTGCACTTGGTCCGCACGGCTCACGGCGCCGAGGCGGCCGCGACGATCGCCCGCTCAATGGTCACCGCCCCCTTCCGTACCGGAACCCAGGCCCAGTTCATCGAACACCCCACCCCGCGCACCGACCGCGACGCCGACGCCCTCGCATCCGTGCGCGAATACGCCCTCCATCACCTGCACGAACCGCTTGCCGTCGCCGACCTCGCCGCCCACGCGGGCATGTCGGCACGTTCCTTCGCCCGCCACTTCGCCGCGGCCACCGGCGCGACGCCCCTGCGCTGGCTCCTGGACCAGCGCATCGCCGCCGCCCAGAAGCTCCTCGAACACACCGACCTGCCCATGCCCGAGGTCGCCCGCCGTACGGGTTTCGGCAGCGAGATCACGATGCGCCAGCACTTCGCCGCGCGCCTCGCCACCAGCCCGCGCGCCTACCGCGCCTCCTTCGCCGCCCACACGTCGCCCGGACCGCGCACCGAACCCACAGCGCCCGCCCGCGCCTGACGGCTCGCCGCGCCGGATCGTCCTTCCGTGGACGGGGCAGCCGAGCACGTTTCAGCGCAGGGCCACGAGGACGCGGGTGCGCAGGGTCTCGTTCTCGATCGTGTCGGCGTAACGCCAGGCCGCGGCCGTGACTTCTTCGGTTTGCAGATCGACGACATCGGCCGAGGTGCGGAAGAGAAACCGGAAGTCGAAGTGCCGGTGGTCGGGTTCGCCCTTGGCGGGGTTGGCGGGAATGTGGTGGGCGTCGATATGTACAGGGCGGTGTCCGGCAGGGATGACGACCGAGGCGGTGATGCCAGTCTCTTCGGTCAACTCGCGCTGTGCTGCGGCGAGGAGGCTGGTGTCGTCCGGTTCGAGGTGCCCGCCGGGCAGGAGCCAGCGGTTCAGTGCGCGGTGCTTGACGTGGAGCACGCGCCCGGCGGGGTCGGCCAGGATCGCCCCGGCGGTGACGTGACCCCGGAACTCCTTACGGCCGGCGAGGTCGGCGGTGGCGTCGAGGAGCTCCGGGATGGAGGCGAGCCGCCATTTCTCGTCGGGGTGGGCGTCGAGGTACTCATCGAGGGTCTCGCGGATGTGCTCGGCTGTGATGGGCACGGGGTGTCTCCTTACCGGTTGAAGTAGTCGAGCCAGGTCGCGGCGATGGCGGCGCGGTCGGTCGGGCTGATCTCATGCATTCCGGGGTCGAGTCCGCCACGGGCGAGTGCGGCCGAGGCGGCGAGTATCTCGGCCTGGACGAGGAAGATGAACGGGCCCACGCTGGCGCCGTGCAGGAAGTTGACGGCGTTGCCGCCATTGAGCAGATAGAAGTAGTGGCCGGTCGTCAGGTACCGGGTGACGTGCTCGCCGATCGAGGCACGCTCGTACACGTCGGGCAGTCCGGCGAGTTCGAGTTCGTCCTCGCTGCTGGTCACGGTGGCGACATACGCGCCGTTGCGCAGCCGCGGGAAGTCCTCGCCGCGCAGCGAGAGAGCGCCGGTCGCGCAGAGTACGAGTCCGGCTTCCTCAAGCCCGGAGTTGCGGTCGCGAGCCACGGTGAAGCCCTGGGAGAGTGCCTGGGTTCGGCGTACCGGGTCGATGTCGTACACGGTGACGCGTACCCCCTTGGCGTGCAGGAGGCGGGCGATGGAGCTCCCCAACTTGCCGAAGCCGATCACGAGTGCGGTGCGACCGTGCAGGATGTCGCCTCGGCTGCGCATGAGCGCCTCCGTCGAGAACACGACCGACTGTCCGACGAGGAAGTCCTCGGGGTCCTTCAGTGGCGATCGGGCCACCGAGACAACCGGACAGGGCAGCTTTTCGAGGTCGGCGTAGCGCCGGTGGCCGTTCTCGGTGTCCTCGACCACGCCGAATATCCGGCCCGAGAAGCGGTGGCAGAGAGCCTCGAGCGAGGGGGCGAAGTAGCCGCCTACATCGAGGAGAACGACCGGGCGACCGGCGGCTCGCGCCTCGACGTACCGCACGGCTCGGTCAGGGTCGGCGAACAGCTCGCGCGACAGCTTGTCGCAGGCATGCCCGTCCGCCTCAATCTGACGTAAAGCCTCGGCGTGCACGGACTTCGGCTTGGGTAACACCGCGCGCAGTTCGGTCACACCCGCCACGCTCCGGACGAACGCCGGACGCTCCGGCAGTAGATGCGTGATCAGGAACGCGGCAGGCCGCTCGGGCGGAGCGAAGCGCGAGGCGATACGGCCGAAGTAGGCATCCAGACGGGCACGTTCGAAGGCTTCCATTCAGCGGGCTCCTTCTCATGCGGGCGGGATTTTGAATGCGAGCCAGACGGTCTTGCCGACTGCGTGCTCGACGACTCCGTAGTCGTCGGCCAGCTCGTTGACCAGGCGAAGCCCGCGCCCCCTGCTCTCGTCAACGGATAGGTAACGGACCTCGGGGAGCCCGTCACCGCTGTCCCGTACTTCGATTCGCAGGAGTCCATCGTCCGTGGAGAGCTTCACGGAGAACTCCCGGCCCGGCGGCACTGCGTGAAGTAGGGCGTTGGTGGCCAGTTCGGAGACGCACAGCCGTATGTCGTCCTGCCGGTCGGCAACACCCCACTCCGTGACGGTGCCGACAACGAAGGCACGCGCGGCGCCGATGGAGATGCGGGATCGGGGGAATCGTTGCTGCCGGGACAGGGCCACGGTGGGCACCTCCAGGATCAGGGGCTGCAGGCTCGTCGGAACCGTACTGCTATTCATGAAAAGCAGCAAGCTTGTCCCAAGGTGGACACGGTCAGTGATGCGCTTACCGTGTAAAGCAGCAAGGTTCGGAGATCGTCACCTGTGCAGGAGGATGCCGTGGGCGCCAGCGAGTGGGTCAGCACCTCGATGCCCTATCTCACGCCGAGGAAAGAAGGGCAGCCCGACGCCTGGGGGGCCGAGGCAGCGTCCCGAGGACACAGAGGCCGCCAGCGCATCGTTCACGCGGGCGAAGTCGTGGCGCCGCCTGAAGTGGCGGAGCTGCTCGGGGTCGCCGAGGGAACGGATGTCGTCGTACGCCGACGCATCATGTATCTCGACGACCAGCCATACGAATTGACGGATACCTACTACCCTGCGCCTATCGCCCGGGGGACGCGCCTCGCAGGGACGGCCAAGATCCCCGGTGGCGCGGTTACCCTCCTTGCCGAGCTCGGGCACATTGGCGTACGCGTCCGCGAGGACGTGATCGCCCGGATGCCCCGCGCGGAGGAGCGGGAGGCCTTGCAGACCGGGCCGGTTGAGCCGGTCCTGCAGCTGACACGGACCACACTGGACGGCGACGACAGGCCGATTCAGGTGGACAGGATGACCATGCCTGCCGACCGCCAGCGGCTGCGTTACGAGATCAGAATCGGATGACGGTGCCCACGACCGAAGCGAACGCGTTCGACCACCGCTCTCTGCACGAGCGGATTGCCGCCGACCTGCGCGACGAAATCATGAGCGGCGACCTCGGTCCCGGGGCCAAGCTGCCATCGACCGTGCAGCTCAAGGCCAGGTTCGATGCCTCGAACGCCACCGTGCAGAAGGCGTTGCAGCTCCTCAAGGACGAGGGCCTGGTCATCGGACGAGCCGGCGCGGCCGTGACGGTCCGCGAGCACCGGCAGCGGACCATGCGACCCGCGTCGTACATGGCTCCTGCGCCCGCCGGGGAGCCGTACCGCTGGCTCACCGAGGCCGCGAACCACGGCGTGCAGGCGCGGAGCCGGCTGCTCGACGTCGGGGAAGCCGTGCCCCCTGCGGATGTCTCCGCCGCCTTGGACCTCCCCGAGGGCGGTACGGCGCTGCTGCGTCGCCAGGTGCTCATGCTCGACGACGAGCCGGCGGAACTGGTCACGTCCTACTACCCGCTGGACATCGCCCGGGGTACGGCGATGATGGAGCGCCGCAAGATCAAGGGCGGAACGCCGACGCTCCTCGCCGAATTGGGGTACCCGCCTCGGCTGAGCGTGGACAGGATTTCCGCGCGGGTTCCTACGCAGCAGCAGTACACGGCACTTCAACTTCCCAGCGATCTGCCGGTCCTTCGGACCCTGCGGGTGGTGTACAGCGACAATGACCGCCCCATCGAAGCCACCGTCATGGTCAAGGCAGGTCATCTGTACGAGCTTCAGTACGAGTTCACCCCGGAGTGACAGGCCAACCGTTGGGAGCATGCGCGCCAGACCTGGTGACGACTGGACGAGCCACACCTCCCGGCCCTGCTCGGCAAGCTGCCGCGTGAGCGATTCGAGCCCAGCCACGAGCATGCTGAGCTGTCCTCCGAAGGCGGCAGAGTGTTCGCCGTGCTCGGGGGCTCGGTCGGCGCCTACCCCGACCAATCACCCGCGACCACGAAATCGCAGACCTGGCCGCCTCTTGCCCGTGGCCCCTCACCAGGGCGCGACACCCTCTTCCGTGATGAAGGCCCGGTCCGGCAGCTCATCGGGGGCCGCGGTGGCGAAGCGCACAACCGTCCGTGCGCCGTCGCGAACTGTTTTCGTACCCGCGAAGTTGTTCATGTCCGTCGCGACATATCCGGGAGAGACCGAGCAGACGGTGACGCCCGATTCCCTCAGCTGGTCGGCGAGGAGCACTGAGGTCATGTTCAGGGCCACCTTGGACGCACAGTACGGAATGAGGTCCGCTCGTCCCGCCGGACCGCTTCCCGTGGTCCGTGCGAAGGTGGCCAGCGCGCTGGTCACATTCACTACCCGGCCCCCAGCGGTGCGCAGCGCGGGCAGCAACGCCTGCGTGAGCGCGAACGCTCCGACGAAGTTCGTCTCGAGCGTGCTCCTCAGCGTCTCGACGGAAATCTCGTCGAGGGGCAGGCGTTCCCCCCGGACCACTCCGCTCACTCCCGCGTTGTTGACGAGGATGTCGAGACGGCCGAAAAATTCGTCGACGAGCTCGGCGACCGACCGGACCGATTTCTCCTCGGTCACATCCAGCCGTGCGAATCGGATGTCACCGCCCTCGGCCGCGAGTTCGGCCGCAGCGGCTCTGCCCAGCTCGTCGTTCCGGGCGGTGAGCAGAACGCTCATCCCCAGCGCCGCGAGTTGTCGGCTGATCTCCTTGCCGAGCCCCTTGTTGGCGCCGGTCACCAGTGCCGTACGCCGTGGGGTGGCCTCGTGCCGCTCGGAGTCCATCATCCTCGGCTCCGTTCCTCAGCGGCGGGCGACGCCGTCCCGGGCCTGGCAGCGGGGGCGGCCTGCGCTTGCGGCGGCGGGGTGACACGCAGCCAGAACAGGCTGATGAGCAGTGCGACGCCGGCGACGACGGTGGAGAAGGCGAAGACGCCCAGATACGCGTCGAGGTTCGTGCCGCCGCCGTCCTCGGTGCGCTGCTGCACGATCACCGCCAGTGCGGCGATGCCCAGCGCGCCGCCGAATTGCCGCGCGGTGGTGTTCATACCGCTTGCCGCGGCGAACCGGGTGGGCGGAGCGCTCAGCGCCGCCGCAGCCGAGGTCCCCATGGTGGCCGCCCCCATGCCGATGCCGACCAGGCATCCCGCAGGCAGCCAGAAGGTCAGGAACGAGGGGGTGTCGGTGAGCCCGAAGACCATCCAGAGACCGCACGCCACGAAGGCCAGCAACCCGGACAGCGTGGCGCCTCGGGGTCCGCCCAGTCGCGGGGCCAGCCGGCTCATGGCCAGCGCGGCGACGGACGCCGCGACCGCGCCCGGTGTCATGGCAAAGCCCGCCTTGAGCTCGGAGTAGTGCCAGGAGCCGGTCAGGTAGAGCACGCTGACCAGCAGCCACGGGTATTGCGCCATGCCGTACAGAAGCGACACCACGTTCGTGACGGCGAAGGAGCGATTGCCCAGCAGAGACGTCTCGAGGGCAGGCGCCGGATGCTTCCTGGAGCGCAGTACGGCGACGACCGCACCGGCGGCTCCGCCCACCAGGCAGGCCAGTGTCCTGCCGTCCCACCAGCCCCAGGTGCCGCCCTCGGTGACTCCCACGGTCATTGCACCGACCGCGAGAGCGACCAGAAGGGTGCCCAGCGGATCCGGAATCTGCCTCTTGTCCGAGCCGGCGGGACGGGGCAGCAGCCGTACGGCCGCGAAAATCAGCAGGAGACCGAAGGGGAGGTTGACGTAGAACACCGAGCGCCAGCCGAACAGGTCGACCAGCACCCCGCCGACGCTGGGGCCGACCGCCGCGGCGAACGCCGAGGCCGCGCTCCACAAGCCGATCGACTTCACCCGTTGGTCTGCCGGCCCGTCGAGGAGCAGGATCGCCAGCGATGCCGGGATCATCGCGGCGGCGCCCACCCCCTGCAGCCCGCGGGTCGCGATGAGTACAGGGAGGTTGGGCGCAACACCGCACAGCAGCGAGGCCACGGTGAAGATCCCGATGCCGAGAAGGAAGAGACGTCTCCGGCCCAGTACGTCCGACAGCCGCCCGGCCGGCACCAGGAGCGCCGCGAACATCACCGCGTAGGCGCTGATGACCCAGGAGAGGTTGGGCAACGAGGCGGTGGGGAAGTCCTTGGACAGATCCGGCACCGCCAGGTTGGTGACCGTGGAGTCGAGCATCGCGAGGAAGGTGCCCCCTGACGCCGTCAGAGTCACCGCGAGGTATCCCCGCCGCTTGCGGGCCGGTTCGGATGTCGTCACTACTCAGCACTCCCGAAAAAACTGGATGCGGAAAGGCCGGATCCGGCCTTCAGATATGCAGGTTGCGCACCGTCAGACGTCGGCGCCGCCCAGCGTGATCACCTTCTCGACCTGCTCGATCCTGGTGCGGTCGAGATCGCTTGCGATCTTCTCGTCCTGCTCCATGAGGGAGTCGAGATCGTGATGTTCGTAGCCGATGATTCCCATCTCACCGAACGCATGCTTCATCTTCCGTCCGAAGAGGCCGATGTCCTTGAGCGTCGGCACAATGCGGGAGAAGAGATGGCTGCGGAAGGCACGGAAGTGCTCGGAGTTGCGCATGAACTCGATGCACTCGTCCGCATCGATGTCGAGATTGTGCCAGACCTCTTCGCCGACGAACCGCTCCTGCATCTGGTAGCACGCCTCGATGCAGAACTCTTCACGCTCGTCCCGTTCCGCCTGGGTGAGTTCGGGGTAGTACTCGCGAAGCGCGAGCCGGCCGAATGCCACATGCCGGGCCTCGTCCTGCATCACGTAGGTATTGAGTGCCTGGGCGAGCGGCTCCGTGGCGTTGTCCCGGATCAGCCCGAACGCGGCCAGGGCCAGCCCTTCGATGAGAACCTGCATGCCCAGGTATGTCATGTCCCAGCGGGAGTCGGATACGACGTCATTGAGGATGGACTTGAGGCTGGGGTTGATCGGGTATGCCAGCCCCAGTTTCTCTCTGAGGTAGCGCGAATAGACCTCGACGTGCCGGGCCTCGTCCATCACCTGAGTTGCGGCATAGAACTTGGAATCAAGATCGGGCACAGTGTGAACGATCTTCGAAGAGCAGATCAGTGCACCCTGCTCACCGTGCAGGAATTGCGAGAACTGCCAAGAAGCGAGGTGATGGCGAATAACGCCCTTGTCCTTCTGGCTGAGCTTGTCCCATACTCGGGATCCATAGATGGCAATTGTCTGTTCCGGCACGCCCATGGGGTTGCTGATGTCGATGTCGATCGACCAGTCAATCCGCTCGGCCGCATCCCACTGTTTCTGCTTGCCCTTCTCGTACAGACCGAGCAGCCGGTCGCGGCCCTCGTCGTACTCCCAGTCGAACACCGTCGTTCCCCCACCGGGAACTTGCCACCGTGTCTGTTCGACCGGGAGTGCATAGATTCGTGTGCTCACGCGCGTTCCTCCAAACAGCGACAGCCCGCGCACTCGGACGGAGCAGGTGCACGGGTCAGAGGAAGTACGCGCCAAGTCTGGTCCACTCAAGGCTCACTAGGCACTGGGGATAACCCTGGGCAGGGACAGGGGTCGATCAGCCTCGCCCGTGCCTACTTGTCAGCCCGAACTCCCCGGATCCGGATGCCGGCAACCCGGCCGGGCCGGCGGCGCCCCACCGCCGCCGCGTCACGGTGCAGAACAGGACACCCACAATTGATCTCCACTTGTGGCCACCGCGAATCAGCCATTATTTTCGGCAAGTTCAGGTCAAACTCCTCGCCCATGCCGTGCCCTGCGGGGCTCACCCCGCGTGCGATTCGAACACTCCCTGCCTATGAACTCATGTCGAAGACGGCGGTCGGCATGCAGATTGCAGGGGTAATGGCAATATGTGCGTTACATCGAGCACCTGTGCGGTCACCCGCCCTGCTGCTAATGTGCCAAGCGTAGTGTGCGAAGCACGGGGGAGCGGTCCGCACCGACGCGGATGTGCGCCCTACTGCCACGACGGGGGGGCGATGGCACGTACCGGCCGTAATCTACGTCAGTTAGCTATTTCACCCGATTCGGAAATGTGGGATACAGCAGAATCTGCAACCACTCCCGCACAAGCAGAGACTCTCGCCGGACGGCGAGATGTATTGAGTGCGCTGAGCGGCGCCCTCCGTCAGGTAGGGGCGCGGCAGCCGGTTGCCCGGCTTGTCAAAATAACGGGAGACCCAGGCATTGGCAAGACTGCGGTACTGGGCAAGTTCGCCGGCATCGCCCGTTCCGGAAACTCCCATGTATTCACCGGCAGGGTCAATCGACATGATGATGACGCACCATTCGGTCTGATCTCGGACGCGTTCGACGACCAGCATGATCTCGTGCGCGCAGCAGTGGAGGGACTTCCCCCCTGGCAGCGCGAGGATTTGAACACGGTGCTCCGGCTGACCATGGACTTCGACCGAGAACGTGCGGCGGACGCTGTGAAGTCCATGGCGCAGACCGGCTTCCGCGCCGTACGCGAATTTCTGGAACAGCTGTCCGTGCCCAGGCTGGTTCTTGTCCTTGACGACTATCACGTCGCCGATCCGGCCTCCGTTGAACTCCTGGCGAGTCTGTTGCGCAGGCCACCGCGGGCTCCTGTGCTGTTCGTGCTCGCCTATCGGAATCGGCAGGCAACCCCATCGCTGCAGGCGGCCCTCCGCGGCCGGTCCGAGCAGGTGATCGTCGAGCACATACACCTGGAACCGCTTCTGGAAGAGGAAGTGGGCGAGATGCTGGCCGGTGAGGCCACCGCGTTCAACCGCCGGCACCTGTACCGGGAGAGTGGCGGAAACCCGGGATATCTGAAGGCGCTCATCTCCGAACAGCCGGTCTTCACCGCACGTGACGATCTGTCCCGGCTGAACCAGACCCCACGCTTTGGCAACTACGCCCGGTACACCGAGGAACTGGCCCCCCTGCGACCCGAGATGAGGGAGGTGGCGGATGCCGCCGCGGTCGTCGGCCACGAGTTCGAAGCCGGGCTGCTCACTCAGATGCTGGGCCGGAACGAGACCGCGGTGCTGGGCACGATCGGCGAGTTGATCCGGCGAGATCTGGTCCACCCGGTGGTACCCGGCCAGTACTTCGCCTTCCGTCACCCGGTGGTCCACCGGGCCGTGTACAACCACAGCGAACTGAGCTGGCGCGTGGACATGCACCTCCGTGCCGACGAAGCTCTGTGTACGCGTGGCGCCCCAGCCGTCGAGCGCGCCCCGCATGTGGAGCAATGGATCAAGCATGGCGATCTCCCCGCCGTCGAAGTGCTCGACGAAGCGGCCCGCACCGTGGCCTCCACCGACCCCGGTAGGGCATCGGCCTGGCTCGCCACCGCACTGCGCGCCCTCCCGCAGCAGCCCCGCTTCGAGGGCCGGCGGGCCAGGATGATGACCCAGCTCGCAGAGGCGCGAGGGGCGACGGGCCAGCTGCAGGAGTGCCGCGATCTGATGCATGAGGCGCTGAGCATCCTGCCCAGGGAGCCGGCACCCCAACACGCCGAAGCCGTGGCCTTCGCCGCGATGGTGCAGCGGCTGCTCGGACGCCGCGAGGAGACGGACGCCATGCTGCGCCTGGAGCTCGATGCTCTCGGCAGCGAGGACGCCCTGGTCCGTGCATCGCTCAAGTTCGAAATAGCCGCCGGACAGCTGCACAGCGGCGACCCGTTGGGCTGTTATCAGTGGGCGCAAGAGGCGCTGACCGTGGTGGAGCGGCACGGGCACCGCCCCCTGCAGGCGTCCTGCCTCGGCCTCATGGCCATGGCGAACACCGCCAACGGGCGGACGGGACTCGCTTATGAGCTGCTCGGACAGGCGACCACGATCCTGGACGGGATGCTGGACAGCGAGCTCGCGCAGAGCCTGGACGCAGTGATGTGGATCGGCTGGAGCGAGGTGCTGCTCGAACGCTGGGACGAAGCACTCCGGCACTTCGACAAGGGGGTCAGCTTCGCCACGCGCAGCGGTTACCGGCTGTTCATGCCGCACCTGCTGGCCGGCAAGGCGTTCGTACTCCGCGACCGGGGCAAACTCACCGAGGCACAGATCGCCGCCGAGCACGCGGTCTACCTCGCCGAGCGCACGGACAGCCCGGAAGAACTCGTCAACGCCTACGCGGTTCAGGGATACGTGGACATTGCTCTCGGCAATCTCGACGGCGCGCTCCAGAACTCCTTCGCTGCCACGCTGCAGCCCCGGCACTCGGCCAGCAGCTGGAAGGAAGCACTCGCCCTGCGGATTCTGGCTGAAGCCAGGTTGCTCAACGGCGACCCCGAGGGATGCCTGGCTCTGGTTACCGACGCGGGCGGTGCGGACCTGCCGACCGCCGACGCCGGTTCTCGGGTCGCCTGGTACGAGTTGCTTGTCCGGGCGGAGCTCGCCGCGGGCCGGCCGGGGCGGGCGGCGGACTGGGCGCAGCGGGCCATGCACGCGGCGAACCTCCTCGAGCAGCCCGGCCGTATAGCTCTTGCAACTCTGGCCGAAGCGCAGGTGCTGCTTCGCCAGAACCCGGAAGCGGCACTGGCTCCCGCACAGCATGCCGCGGCGGGGCTGGAGGAGGCGGGCCGGGCGATCGACGCACTGCGCGCTCGCGTGGCCGTGGGCCTCGCGCTGTGGCAAAAGGGCCGATTCGACGACGCGGCACAGGAGTTGAAGGCGACCCAGCTTGCCTGCGAGCAGCTGGGAGCCTCCGCTCTGGCGCGAGCGGCGCGCGTCGAGCGCCGCAGGCTGGCCGCCCGCGCCCCACACGCCAGGAGCACCGATTCGGAAAGCAGCGTGATCGCTCTGACCGGCCGGGAGCAGCAGATCGCCGCGCTCGTGAGCGACGGGCTGACCAACCGGCTGATCGCCAAGAAGCTGCATATCGCGGAGAAGACCGTGGAGATGCATCTGTCCAATGTCTTCGCCAAACTCGGTGTGTCGAACAGGGCAGCCGTCGCCGCGACAGTGACCCGCGAGGGCCCGGACTCCCTGCCCGACTCCGTCTCAGGGCACTGACGCGACGGGGTCCCGAGGGACGGACCTGCTTGCCGGTCCGTCCTGCCCGAGGTGTTCGGCCGGCAGGCCACACCTCAGGCAGGACGGGTCATCCGCGCCGGTGGCCGGCCTGTCCTTCCCGTCGGGCACACCCATGCCCGGACCCAGTGGAATCCCGGCAGAGATCCCGATGAGCGTCCGCAACTGTGCGTTCAGACCCTCCCGTGCGTGCGCCATGTGAACAGCAACTCCTGTCCTGTCAGTCCTGTCAGAGTGGAATATTGCTGTGCTTCTTCGGCAGCGGCGCGACCCGCTTGTTCCGCAGGGCGCGCAGCGCCCTGATCACGGAAATTCGCGTCTCGGACGGCGCGATGATGTCGTCGACGCAGCCGCGTTCGGCTGCGGCATAGGGACTGGTCAGCGTCTCCTCGTACTGTTCGGTCAGGGACCGCTCCAGCGTCACGGGGTCCTCGGCCGCGGCGAGATCGCGGTGGAACAGCAGGTCGATGCCGCCGCGTGCGCCCATCACGCCAATCTCCGCAGTGGGCCAGGCGAAGCAGATGTCCGCGCCCAGCTCCTTCGATCCCATCACCGCGTACCCGCCGCCGAATGCCCTGCGGGTGATGACGGTGATCTTGGGCACGGTGGATTCGATGTAGGCGAACCCGAGTTTGGCGCCGCGGCGGATGATCCCCCCGTACTCCTGGACCGTGCCCGGCAGGAAGCCGGGAACATCGACCAGGGTCAGGATCGGAATGCCGAACGCATCGCAGAACCGGACGAACCGAGCGGCCTTCTCCGCGGCGTCGATGTCCAGCGAGCCGGCCAGGTGCATGGGCTGGTTGGCCACCACGCCGATGGTGTGCCCTTCCATCCTGGCGAACCCGCACAGAATGTTCTGCGCGAACTGCGGGTGCACTTCGAGCAGGTCCGCGTCGTCCACGAGCCGTTCGATCACCTGGTGCATGTCGTACGGCTGCTCGGAGACGTCCGGGATCACCGAGTCCAGTTCAAGGTCCCGGGCCGTGCCCGCCGGATCGACACGTGTGGGGTAACTCGGCGGCTCGGCCAGGTTGTTGCTCGGGAAATACGACAACAGGTCCTTGACGTATGCGAGTGCGTCCTCCTCGTCGTCCGCCATGTAGTGCGCGTTGCCGGTCCGCCGCGCATGAACGCTCGCCCCGCCGAGCTCTTCCAGGCCCACCGTCTCACCGGTCACCGAGCGGATCACGTCGGGACCGGTCACGAACATGTGCGAGGTCCGGTTGACCATGACGATGAAGTCCGTCGCGGCCGGGGTGTACACCGCGCCGCCGGCGCACACGCCCATGATGACCGAGATCTGCGGGATCATTCCCGACGCGGTGACCACCCTCCTGGCCACCTGGCCGTACGCGGAGAGGGCCAGCACGCCCTCTTGGAGCCGCGCGCCGCTGGAGTCGTTCATGCCGATCACCGGGCAGCCGATCTGCATGGCGATGTCGAGGAGCTTGCCCACCTTCTCCCCGAACACCTCGCCGACGCTGCCGTTGAAGGAGGTCGCGTCCTGGGCGTACACGCACACCTGACGGCCGTCGACGGTTCCCAGGCCCGTGATCACGCCGTCGCCCATCGGGCGTCGGCTGTCGATGCCGAAGTTGGTCGAGCGATGGCGGGCCAGCGGGTCGGTCTCCATGAAGGAGCCGTCGTCCAGGAGCAGTTCGATGCGCTCGCGCGCGGTGAGCTTTCCCAGTACGTGCTGCCGCCGCGCTGCCCGCGGCGATCCCGGCTCGCGTGCCTGCTGCTGCCGTTCCCTGAACTTCTTGATGCGCTCTGCGGTGGTGTGCCGTACGGCACGTGCCGGCTGAGGTGTGGACTCGGGCCGCGCGGTCATCTGGTTGCCCCCGCCATGGTCTCGCTCGAGCCACCGAACGCCATGGCGAATTCGGTCACTTGCCGGCCGACCGTCAGCAGCTGCGTCTCGAATCGGCGGCCGGTCTCGATGTCGCTCGAGGTCAGAGGATGTTCGGTCGTGTTCAGCGTGACGCCCAACGGGGTCGGCCAGCCGCGCAGCGCGTGCACGATGGACCGCAGCGCGCACAGGGTGGTCCCTGCGGACTGCCACCCGGCGGCGGTGACCACACAGCCGACCGCACGCCCGTCCAGATAGGGCCGGGGGTCGTCACTGAGATCCTCCAGATAGTCCAGCGCGTTCTTGACCAGCCCCGAGATGCCGCCGTGATAGCTGGGGCTGGCCAGCAGCACGCCGTCCGCGCGGGCGAGGGCGTCGAGCAGTTCGAGGGCGGTCTCGCTGCGCTCCGTATGCTGCGGCTGGAAGAGCGGCAGCACGCCCAGAGATCCGGCATCGAAGAGACGGGTCCGGGCACCGGCCTCCGCCGCGCCCTGCAGCGCCATTGCCAGCGCCTTGTCCGTCGTCGATCCAGGTCGTCCCGTGCCGCCGATGCCGACGACCAATGGCTTCAACTCGCTCGGCCACATGGCCAAGTCAATCGTCTCCCTTCCCGGCCGTGGCCGGCGGTTCAGCCGGCGCGCACGCTGCGTGGGCGCAGATCCGTCCACACCTCTTCGATGTGAGCGAGGCAGTCCTCCTTGCTGCCGGAGAACCCCTCTGCGTGCCAGCCGTTCGCCATCGGCAGCGACACGTCCCAGATCGAGTACTGCTCTTCCTCGTTGAGCACCACTGCATAGCTGCTGGCTGCTTCCGGAGTGCTGCCGTGGTCGGCCATGAGCTGCCTCTCCCCCCGCTACTTGCGGGTGTCCTTGACGATGGTGCCGCCCTTCATCACAAGGACGACGCGGTCGGGGTTGTCGAAGAGTTCGGGCTCGGCGAGCGGATCGAAGTCCACCGCGACGAGATCGGCGTACTTGCCCGCCTCGATCGAGCCGATCCTGTCCGCGACGCGCATGATGGAGGCGTTCACCGAGGTGGCCGACATGATCGCCTCCCGCGCACCGAGGATCTTGGCTTTGAGCGCGATTTCCAGGCCCCGCCGGTTCTGGTTCGGCCCGATGAGATCGGAGCCGGAGCCGACGGGGACGCCGGCCTCCCGGGCGGCCAGCAGCCCGTCGGTCATGCCCTGCATCGTGTCGCCGACGCGTTCGCGGATCTGGGGCGGCAGTCCGTGCTGTTCGAAGTTCTCCGTGAGGACCTGCGCGATGGACAGGGTCGGCACGAGGCTGACGTTGCCGGCCGCCATCATCGCGGCGGTTTCCTCGTCGATCCCGGTTCCGTGCTCGACGCACTCCACGCCCGCTTTGACCGCGTTGTGGATGCCCGCGACGTTGTGCGCGTGGACTGTGACGTAGGTGTGCCGGGCCCGTGCCTCGGTCACCGCGGTGGCGATCTCCTCGATGGTGAACTGGGTGTCGTCCAGCGAGTCGGCGATGGACACCACCCCGCCGGTGACTGCCATCTTGAGGAAGCTCGCGCCCTGCCTGAAACACTCACGAGCGGCCTTGCGCACCTCGTCACTGCCGTCGGAGATACGGCCCACGGCGGTCAGCCCGCGCACCCGGAAGTGAAAGGTCTCATCCGGCGGCAGGAACGGCGAACCGAGGTGCCCGTGTCCACCGCACTGCACCAGGGGGGACGCGGACGCCCAGATCCTGGGCCCGGGCACGAGCCCACGGCCCACGGTGCGCAGCACTCCATGGTCGATCCCGCCGCAGTCGCGGACCGCGGTGAACCCGGCTTCGACGGTCTGGCGCAGCGTGCGGAAGATGTCCGCGGCCCGCTCGGCGACGGACAGTTCCATGTTGAGGATGGCCCGCGACTCGCTGGAGTGCCCGAGGTGGACATGCGCGTCGATGAGGCCGGGCAGCAGGGTCAGCCCGCTGAGGTCGACGAGGTCGGCATCGCGCGCCGGTCCCCTTACGTCCGCGTCGGCGATCCGTTCTCCGTCGATCAGCACCGAACCCCGGGGCACCGGGTCGCCGCCCAGTCCGTCGATGACCGTGGCGCCGGTCAGGAGTTGAGGCATGTCTCGTCACTTCTCCGTTCTGTGGTGGTCGCGCCGCCCTCGGGCGCGGGCAGCAGTTGCCGGCGTACGAAGAACCCGAGCATCCGCTGGAAGAAGGAGGCGTCCAGGGCTGGTGCGGGTGCCGGGTTCGGCGTCCGCAGGACGTTTCCGCAGTCGATCGCGGGCATCCGCCGGTCGGGCACATCTCCGAGCATGGCCATCAGCGGTGCCAGGGCGTTGTCCTCGCCCTCACGGTCCACCTGCTCGATGAGCGCCGCACGCCACTCCTCGAAGGGCACGCTGCGCACGGGATACCCGAACTCCCTGATCCTCTGGAAGATGTGGTTCCACTCGAGCGGCTGCGGGTCGATGGTGTGGAACGTCCGGTTCCAGGATTCCGGCCGCTGGGACAGTCCGACGACCAGCTTCGCCAGGTGGTCCACCGTGCCGACGGACAGTTCGTACGCGCGTAGCGGCGCGAGCCCCAGCTGGACGCATCCCTGGATGACTTTGGTGATGTAGTCCTCGCTGTTGGCGGCGCCGTTACGGCTGTCGCACAACACCCCGCCCGCGCGGTAGACGGACACCGGGATCCCGCGCTCCCGGGCAATCCCGACCAGGCCTTCGGCCACCCATTTGCTCTGGCTGTACGAGGTGTCGTGACCGACCGGCGGAGGCAGCGGATCGTCCTCGCGGAGGGTGTCCCGCTCGCCGGTCATCGCACCGGCGAGGACCGCCAGCGTGGAGATGTGATGCACGGGTTTGAGGCGCGACCGGGCAGCCAGCCGCAGAATCTCCTGGGTGCCGAGCACATTGGCCGACTTCAGGGCACGGTAGGGACGTACGAAGTTGACCCATGCGCCGCAGTGGTAGATGGCGTCGACCTCTGTGGCCAGCTCGTCGAAGCCGTCCGGCGTCAGGCCGAGCAGCGGCTTGGCCAGGTCGCCGGTCACCACGCGCAGCCGGTTCCCGGGCACCGCCAGACCGTACGAGTCCAGTGCGGAGCGGACCCGTTCCACTCCCTCCGCCACGTCCGCGGCCCGTACGAGGCACAGGACCGTGGCGTCCGTACGTTCCAGCAGCTCGGCGCAGAGGAAAGCCCCGACGAAGCCGGTGGCGCCGGTGAGCAGCACGGCCCTCGGCGGTCCGTCGTGCGGAGCGGGCAGATCGCCCGCCCGGATGTCCTCGTCGAGCAGCACCTCGTCCTCGAGGACCGGGCCCGACGGCACAGCCGGGGCATCCGTGCCGCCCAGCGCCCGTTCGACCATGGCGGCCAGCGCCGCCACCGTCGGCGCGCGCAGCACGTCCCGGGCGGCGAGGCCGGTGACGCCCATGCGCCGCAGCTGGCGGGTCGCCTGCGTCACCATCAGCGAGTGCGCTCCCAGATCGAAGAAGTCGTCGTCGACTCCGATCCGGTCGACACCCAGCAAGCTGCACCAGATGTCCGCTACTTGGCGTTCCGTCCCGGTGCGTGGAGCCACCTGCCCGTCGGCCTGGTCCCCGACCGCCTCGGGTGCCGCATCCTCGAAGTCCGGCTCCGCCTCGGTGTGCGGCCGGGTCCGCTGCGCCTCGACCCAGTACCGCTTGCCCTGGAACGGATAGGTGGGCAGCTGCACGCGGCGCGGGGCGGCCTCGCCGTGGAAGGCGTTCCAGTCCACGGGGACCCCCTGCTGCCACAACTGGCCGACGGCGGTGACCAGGTGGGCCAGATCGGGCGTCGGGTCGCGCGGCAGTCCCATCGTGGAGACCGCGACCGGAGCCGGCGCCATTCGCTGGGCGGTGGCCAGCGACGTCAGCGCCTTGCCCGGGCCGACCTCCAGCAGCATCCGGCCGGGCCGGTCCAGAACGCTGCGCACCCCGTCGGCGAACCGCACCGGCCGGCGCAGATGCTGCGCCCAGTACGCGGCGGATGTGGCCTCCACCGGAGTGATCCAGGTGCCGGTGACGCTGGAGACGAAGGGTATCTCCGGCTTGGACAGCGCAAGTTGCTCGACCTTGCGGGTGAATTCTTCGAGGTAGGGATCGACCATCCACGAGTGGCTGGCCACCGGCACGCTCACCTTGCGGCAGTCGATGTCGCGAGCGCGCAGATCCGTGAGCAGCGCCGCGATGTCCTCGTCCGGCCCTGCGACCACCGTCAGATCGGGCGCGTTGACCGCCGAGACCGACACTCGGTCGGACAGCAGGGGCAGCAGCTCCTCCTCGGGCAGCTGCACGACGAGCATCCGGCCCGGCGGCATCTTCGCGAACAGCTCGCCCCGGGCGAGGGTGATGTCGAGCGCGCCCGGGAGGGTGAACACTCCGGCGAGGCAGGCAGCAACGTACTCGCCGAGGCTGTGCCCGATCATCGCTGCTGGGCGTACGCCCCAGGCCATCAGCTGACGCGCCAGCGCGTACTCGATGGTGAACAGCGCGGATACCACGCCGGCCCCCTGGCCGCGTCCCATAGTGGCGGCGCCACCGGCGAGTTCCTTGCCGCTCAGCGCGGTGAAGGCGGCGGGGAAGAGCAGCCTGCGCAGGTCGAACCCGAGCCTCGGCGCCAGCAGCTCGGCACACTGGTCCACCTCGGTACGGAACACCTTCTCCGAGCGGTAGATGTCCAGGCCCATGTCCGGGTGCTGCATGCCGCCGCCGGGGAAGGCGAAGACCGCCTCGTGCTTCCCGTCGGGCGCGGTTCTGGTGATCAGCCGGTCCGGCTCCTCGCCCCGCAGCGCGCGCACCGCGTCCGCCGTGTCCGTACAGACCGTGAACCTCCGCAGCCCGAAGCTCCGTCGGCCGTCCTGCAGCGTGAACGCCACGTCGGCCAGGGTCCGGGACGAATCCGCGCGGTCGAGGTGGGCGGCCAGCCGCTCGGTCGCGGCATCCACGGTGGTCCGGTCACGTCCGGAGACGGGCAGCAGCTGCCACTCCCGCGGCTGCGCCGGCGAGGGCTCGGTGGCTGTGGCCGGTGCCTGTTCGATGACGACGTGTGCGTTGGTGCCGCCCACTCCGAATGAGCTCACCCCGGCCCGTCGCGGTCCGCTCGCCGGCTGCCAGTCGCGGGCGCCGTTCGGCACATAGAACGGCGTGTGTTTCAGCCGGAGTTCGGGGTTGGGCCGGGTGAAGTTCGCGGTGGGAGGGATCTGCGCGTGATGTACGGCGAGGGTGGCCCGCATGAGTCCGGCGACGCCCGCCGCCGCGTCCAGATGCCCGATGTTGGCCTTGACCGAGCCCAGCGCGCACTGGCCCACGGCGTCGGCGGACAGCTGGAACGCCTGCGTCAGTGCGGTGACCTCGATCGGGTCGCCCACTTGAGTGGCGGTGCCGTGCGCCTCGAGATAGCCGATGGTGGATGGATCGACGTTGGCAATCGCCAGCGCCGAAGCGATCACCCGGGCCTGGCCGTCGACGCTGGGGGCAGCGAATCCCGCCTTCATCGAACCGTCGTTGTTGACCGCAGAACCCCGGATCACGGCGTAGATGTGGTCACGGTCGGCCAGCGCCTCGGACAGCCTGCGCAGCACGAGCACCACAGCGCCGTTGCCCGGCACCGTGCCGCCGGCCGTCGCGTCGAACGGGCGGCAGCGGCCGTCGCCGCTGAAGAGCCCGCTGTCCGCGACCGGATAGCCGGCCTTCAGCGGCACATTGACCGTCACTCCGCCGGCCAGCGCGACATCGCACTCGTAACTGAGCAGCGACTGGCAGGCCAGGTGGGTGGCGACCAGCGAGGTCGAGCAGGCTGTCTGCACCGTGTAGGCCGGGCCGGTCAGGTCGAGCAGATAGGCGATCCGGGTGGCAAGGAAGTCCTTGTCGTTGAACATCCGTGCCGCGGGGGCCATCGGCGAGCGCAGGAAGCGCGTATTGGTGTTCAGGTTCTGGGCCATGTACTTGTTCATGAACGAGCCTGCGAACACGCCGACGGTGCCGTCGAAGCGTGCCGGGTCGTGACCGAAGTCCTCCATGGCCTCCCAGGCGGTCTCGCAGAACATGCGCTGCTGGGGGTCCATCGTCTCGGCCTCGCCCGCGTTGAAGCCGAAGAACGAGGCGTCGAAGTGGTCCGCGCCTTCCAGATGACCGGAGGCGGGGACGTAGTCGGGATCGGCCAGCGTCTCCTCGTCGATGCCCGCGGCCGCCAGCTCCTCCCGGCCGAACCAGGTGATCGACTCCACCCCGTCGCGCATATTGCGCCAGAAGTCATCGACCGTCCTGGCCCCCGGTACTCGGCAGGCCAGGCCGACGATGGCCACCGGCTCAACGCCGTCCAGCTCCTCGCCGCCCGTCACGCCCCACTCCGTTCCGCTCGCCGCTTCGCCTGCCGGGCGAACGCGTCGGCCCGCCTGCCCGCCGCCTTGCGCACCCGGTCCAGTCCGTCGCCGCCCCCCGCCGCGCCTGCCGGACCCGCGCCGCCTGCCGCACCCGCTGTGTCGAACGCGGCGACCAGAGCCCGCGCCGTGGGGTAGCGGAAGATGTCCACGAGGGACAGCCGATCGCCGAGCACGGGCTGCAACCGCGCCCTGGCCTGCACGGCGAGCAGCGAATTGCCGCCTGCCTCGAAGAAGTTGTCGTCCATGCCGATCCGGTCCGCGTGCAGCACCTCGGCCAGTGCCTCGGCCACGTGACGCTCCTTGTCGTTGTCCGGCGGCCGGTAGACGGCAGCCCGCCGGTTCTCCGGGGCGGGCAGCCTTCCGCGGTCCACTTTCCCGTTGGCCGTCATCGGCAGAGCGTCGACGAGGACGACGTCCGCGGGAACCATGTAGTCCGGCAGCGACTTGGCGCCGAACGTCTGCAGTGCGGGACCGGTCAGGGCGTCCGTTCCGTGCGGGACGGGCACGCAGTAGGCAACGAGGCGGCTGTGCCCGCCGTCCCCGCGCACCGCGACGACGACGCTTCGTACATCGGGATGTGCGCCCAGCGTGTTCTCGATCTCGCCGAGCTCGATGCGGTGGCCGAGGACCTTGACCTGGTGGTCCAGGCGGCCGAGGAACTCCAGCTCACCGTCGGCACGCCGACGCACCAGGTCGCCGGTGCGGTAGAGCCGCGCTCCCGGCTCCGCGGAGAAGGGGTCCGGCATGAAGCGTTCCGCGCTGAGCGCGGGCCGGTCGAGATAGCCGCGCGCGACACCGGGGCCGCCGAGGAGCAGCTCCCCGGGGACGTTGGCGGCCGTCGGCCGCAGATAGGCGTCGACGACATACGCCCTTACGTTGGCCAGTGGCCGCCCGATCGTCACCGGCGTCACCGGCCTGGGACCGCCCACTGACGCCGTCGTCGCCCAGACCGTCGCCTCGGTGGGCCCGTACATGTTGTGCACCCTGCCGGGCAGTAGTGTTGCCAGCCGCTCGGCCAGCGGGGCGGGCAGCGCCTCGCCGCCGACCAGCAGCCGGTCCAGCCCGGCCAGGGCGGCGGCGGCCTCCTCGTCCTCGGCCAGCAGCCCCGCCACAGAGGGCGTGCACTGCAGATGGGTGACCCCGTGCCGTACGAGCTGTGCCGCAATGGGCTCGTCGGCCTGCGCGGTGCGACGCCGGGACTCGCTCAGCTCGCGTGTCGTCGCGAGATGTTCCAGGGAGGCGAGCACTCGCTCGTGCTCGACGCCGAAGTCGATGAGGCAGGCGACCTCGTCCACCTCGATCGACTTGAGCCGGTCGATCACATCGGCGCAGTGCTCCGGTGTGCCCAGCAGCCCCGACGTTTCGAAGAACCGGTCGAAGGCCTGCGCGACGAGGTGGTCGAGCTCGTCCTCGGGCAGCGTACGCAGATCGATCTCTCGCCCCATCGCCCGGCCGAGACCGGTCAGCAGGTCGAAGGAGGACTTGATGTACGCGCACAGGGGCTCGCGCACGGTCTCGCGCACCTCGTCGGTGTCGCTCCCGACGAAGGTGTGGAGCATGACCGTCACCTGGCCGTTGCCCGGATGCCCGGCCTCGCGCCAGGCCTGCCGGTAGAGCTGGATCTTCTCCGCGAGCTGCTCGACGCTGTGCCCGAGCAGATGGGTCAGCAGCCCCGCGCCGCTCTCTCCGGCGAGCTGGAAGGTCTCCGGGCTGCGCGCGCTGGTGACCCACACCGGCAGTTCGTCCTGCAGGGGCGGCGGGAAGATGCGTACGTCCGTCTCGGCGTCGACCCCGTTGCGACGGCGCACGGTCTGCCCTCGCCACAGCCGGCGCAGCTCGTCGAGACCGCTCATCATGGCCTTCTTGCGGTCGGCGTAGGCGTCGGGCGCAAGTACGAAGTCGTCCGGCTGCCAGCCGGAGGCGACCGAGATGCCGACCCTTCCGTGGGAGATGTTGTCCACGACGGACCACTCCTCGGCCACCCGGAGCGGATCGTGCAGAGGCAGGACGACGCTGCCCGCCCGTACGGCCACGCGCTCGGTGATCGCCGCGATCGCGGACGCGGTGACCGACGGATTCGGGTACAGACCGCCGAACTCGTGGAAGTGCCGCTCCGGCGTCCATACGGCCGAGAACCCGTTCCGGTCGGCGAACTTGGCGCCTTCGGTCAGCAGCCGGTAGGCATCGCCCGGCTCGCCTCCCCGGTCGCCGCCGAAGTAGAACAGGCTGAGGTCCACCGGCTGGGCCTGCACGGAGGAGGTGACGGTCGTACCGCCCGCCCCGGCGCTGTGCGCACTCGGCTCGTCGCCACGGATGACCACCCGGTAGCCGTGTGCCAACGTCCACAGCAGTTCCAGCACTGAGATGTCGAAGGACATGCTGGTGACGGCAAGCCAGGTGTTCGGGGAGTCCCCGCCGAGCACCTTGTCCATGCCGCCGAAGAACGTCCGGACATTGCGGTGCGAAATCATCACGCCCTTGGGCCTGCCGGTCGAGCCCGAGGTGTAGATCACATACGCCAGATGCTGCGGCGAGACGGTGCCGGCCGGGCTGGGCCCGGCAGGTGTCACGTCCCGCTCGGGTGCATCGAGCAGCAGCGGCGAAGCGGGCAACCCCGCGATGCGGCGGGCCAGGGACACTCGCGTCACGATCACCGGCGTGCGTGAATCCTCGGCCATGAACGCGATCCGGTCCGCCGGATAGCCGGGGTCGAGTGGCAGATACGCGCCGCCGGCCTTGAGGACGGCCAGCAGTGTGACGACCAGGTCGGGCGAGCGGTCCAGATAGACGCCGACGGGTACGTCCGCGGCGACGCCGTATGCACGCAGCCGGGCGGCCAGCGCCTCGGCGCGCCGGTCCAGTTCGCGGTATGTCATCGCGTCCTGCGGCTGCTGGTCCGCACCCAGCAGCGCCGGGGCGTCCGGCGTCCGCGCGGCCTGCTCCGCAATCAGCTCGTGAACCAATACGTCCGGTACGGGCTCGCTGGGCGGGTTCCAGTCGACGAGGACGTGACGGGTCTCGTCCGGTGACAGCACGGGCAGTTGACGCAGCGGGGTGTCCGGGGCGGCCACGGCGGCGGCGAGGACAGCGCTGAACTGATCGCCGATCGAGAGCGCCGTGTCCTTCTCGAAGAGGTCGGTGCTGTACTCGAGGCGGGCCGACAGCCGGTCGCCGACGCGGGTCAGGCTCAGGGTCAGGTCAAACTTCGCGGTCTCGGTGTCGCCCGGCACCAGCCGTACCTCGCAACCCGGCAGGACCAGGCCGTCCGCATCACCCTCGTGGTAGCTGAACATGAGCTGGAAGAGCGGGTTGTGGGCCGGGTCACGGCTGGGCTGAAGCTCCTCCACCAGCTTCTCGAAGGGCAGCTCCTGATGCGCGACCGCGGACCGGCTCTCGTCCCGGGCGCGAGCCACCAGCTGCTGGAAGGTCGGCTCGCCGGAGACGTCAACGCGCTGCACCACGGTGTTGGTGAAGAAGCCGATGAGCGGCTGCAGGCCGGCCTTGGTCCGTCCCGCAACAGGCGATCCGACGATCACCTCGTCGCCGCCGGCCCGGGAGTGCACCACGGCAGTGAACGCGGCCAGCAGCACCGCGAACGGCGTGGCGCCGCCGGCGCGGGCCAACTCGCCCACCCGCTCCGTGACATCGGGGCCGATGGCGAAGTCCAGATGGTCGCCCAGGTGGCTCTGCGTGGGAGGCCTGGGACGATCCGCGGGCAGCGTCGCGAGGGCCGGGGCCCCGGCCAGCCGCTCCCGCCAGTAACCCAGCATCTCCTCCAGCGGCTCCCCCGTGAGCCGGGCCATCTGGTCCTCGGCGAAGGCTGCGTACTGCCTCTCCACCGGTGCAAGCTCCGGCTCCCGACCGTCCGTGAAAGCCCCGTACAGGGCGGACAGTTCGCTGCCGAGGACGCCGAGCGACCATCCGTCACAAGCGATGTGATGCAGGCTCAGGCAGAACCAGTGTTCGTCGGGCGCGAGCTGCAGCAGCAGGGCCCGTACGGGCACGTCCGAAGCCAGATCGAACGGCCGGCCGGCCTCCTGCCGGCACTCCTGCTCCGCCTCGGCCGCCGGGTCGGGCCGGGCGGACAGATCGCGGACCGGGATGGTCACGGGCTCCGCCGGCCGGACGAACTGGCGCGGCGTGCCGTCCACCGACCGGTAGACCGTACGCAGCACGTGATGTCGGCGCACCACCTGGCCGAGCGCGTGCTCCATGGCGGCGACGTCCAGCGGGCCGCTGATCCGGTAGATCAGGGGGACGACGTAGACGGCGCTGCCCGGGTCGAGCTGGTCGAGGAACCACAGGCGCTGCTGAGGGTAGGAGAGAGGGTAATGGCGCTCCGAGATACGCCGCTTGAGCCGCTCCGCGAGCCGGGCACGCCGGTCGTCGGCCGTGCCGCCGGAGAGAGCGCCGTCCGTCATCGTTCGACCTCGTTCTCAGCCATGTCACGCAAGAGTGCGTTCACCTCGTCGTCGGAGAGTTCGTCGATCCGGTCGAGCAGGTCCTCGTCGGCATCGGTCTCGCCGACGGTGCCGTGGGCCGTGGGCGGCGGGCGGTCGCCGTCGGCGGATGCGAGCGCGGCGTCCACTGCGGACGCGAGGCGCTCCACGGTCGGCGCGCCGAGGAAGTCACGCAGCGGCACGTCCACGACGAACAGTTCGTTGACCCTGCTCATCAGGCGCATCGCCAGCAGGGAGTTCCCGCCGAGAACAAAGAAGTCGTCCGCCACCCCGACTCCGGGGACGCCGAGCATTTCCGTGAGGAGCCCGGCCAGTGTCCGTTCGGTCGCGGTGCGCGGAGGCACGTGGCCGTCGAGCGGCAGCCGGCTGTCGTCGACCGCCGGCAGCGCGGCCCGGTCGACCTTGCCGCTGGCAGTCAGGGGCATCGCCGGCACTTCGGCATACGCGGCGGGCAGCAGATACGCGGGCAACGTCCGGGCGAGGAAGTCCCGCAGCTCTTCCGGGGAAGGCGCGGACCGGCCCGGCGCGCGCGCCACATAGGCGACCAGCCGCCGACCGGACGGGGCGTCGTCGTCGACGACGACCGCGGCCTGGCCGACGCCGGGGTGAGCGCTGAGCGCCGTCTCCACCTCCCCCGGCTCGATCCGGAATCCGCGGATCTTGACCTGGTTGTCGGCCCGGCCGAGGAATTCCACCGTTCCGTTACGGCGGTAGCGCGCCACATCACCCGTGCGGTACATGCGCGCTCCGCCACCGGCGTACGGGTCGGGCAGGAACCGCTCGGCCGTGAGCCCGGGGCGGTTCGCGTAACCGCGGGCCACGCCCGGTCCGCCGATGTACAGCTCGCCCGGCACGCCGACCGGCACGGGTCGCAGGTGCGGATCGAGCACATGGGCCGTGGTGTTGGCGATCGGCCGGCCGATGGGCACCGAGGGCGCACCGTCCGGCAGCGGCTCGATCAGGTGGCACACCGCGAACGTCGTGGTCTCGGTGGGTCCGTAGCCGTTGAGCAGCCGCGTCGGCCGGTCGGCGGCGGAACTGTCCAGCAGCTGCCGTATCCGGCTCACATTCAGCACATCGCCGCCGACCAGCAGATTGGTCAACCCCCCGAAGGTGGCCGGGTTTTGAGTCATCACCTCCGTGAACAGCGCCGAGGTGAGGAACATGCTGGTCACACCATGCTCGCTCAGCGCCGCCGCCAGCCCGCCGGGGGTGAGCAGCTGGTCCGCGTCGATGACGAACAGCGCACCGCCGTGCAGCAGCGCGCCCCACAACTCGAAGGTGAGCGCGTCGAAGGAGGCGTCGGCAACCTGCGCGAATCGCTCGTCCGGCCCGAAGGAGACATAGTCGGCCCCGCACACCAGCCGCAGCACCGAACGGTGTTCGACCATCACGCCCTTGGGCCTGCCGGTGGAGCCGGAGGTGAACAGGATGTACGCGAGGCTGTCGGGTGCGGCCTGCGCGGCCGGCGCGTGTGCCGGGGCGTTCGCCAGCTCCTCGGCCACCTCGTCCAGGACCAGCGTCCGCGCCGCCCCCGGGGCCAGCCGCCCCTTCAGACCCGCGCGTGTCACCACCAGCGGCGCGGCGACGTCGTCGAGCATCGCGGTGAGCCGCTCCGCCGGATATCCGGGGTCAAGCGGTACGTATCCGCCGCCGGCTTTGAGGACCGCCAGCAGCGCGATCACCATCTCGTCGCCGCGTTCGAGCAGTACGCCGACGGGCACGTCCCTGCCGACGCCGCGCGCCCGCAGCAGCTGGGCCAGGCGGTTGGCCCGCTCCTCCACCTGCGCGTAGGTGGAGGACTTCCCGTGGCTGACGAGCGCTGTCGCGTCCGGCCGGGCGGCTGCCTGCTCGGCGAAGAGCTCCGGGACAGTGCGTTCGTACGGGAACGGCGTCGCCGCTCCCCGCGCTCCCCGGAGAATGCCGGCCAGCTCGCCGTCGGTGAGCAGGGGAAGGTGCTCGTAGGAGAGTTCGGGGGAGTCGAGTGCCGCGTCGAGGACGGTCGTGTAGTGCTGGACCATCCGGCGCATGGTCTCGGGGTCGAAGAGGTCGGAGGCGTACTCCCAGATCAGGGTGATGGCCGCGTCGTCGTCACCGACTCCGCGCCCGGCGCGCTGCTCCGCACGCGGGATCACCACCACGTTGATGTCAGTCTTGGCGGAATCGTTGTGCAGCTCCAGCACGGAGCCGCGGATGCCCATGAAGTCCAGGTCCGGGATCTGTGAGTCGTGGAAGCTGAACATGACCTGGAACACAGGGTTGCGTGAGGGATCGCGGGGCAGCGCCAGGGCGTCGACGAGCCGGTCCAGCGGCACGTCCTGCCATTCGTGTGCCCGTCCGACGGTGTCGTGGACGCGCCGGACCAGTGCGTCGAAGCCCGGCTGTCCGGACAGATCGATGCGCAACGGCACGGTGTTGACGACCATGCCCATCATCTGCTCGATCTCTGTGAGTCGCCGGTTGGCGACCCCGCTGCCGACGACCACATCGCACTGACGGCTGTAGCGCGACATCAGCGCCGAGAACCCGGCGAGCATCGTGGAATAGAGGGTGGTGCCGCGGGAGTGGCTGTAGGCGCGCAGTTTGCGGCACAGTTCCCCGGGCAGGTCGATGCGCACCGAGGAGCCCTTGAAGCTCTGCGCGACCGGCCGCGGACGGTCCGTGGGAAGCTCCAACGCGGCCGGTATGCCGTCGAGTTCCTTGGTCCAGTGCGCCACGTACGCGTCCAGGACGTCACCTTGCAGCCACTCCCGCTGCCACAGGGCGAAGTCGGAGTAGCCGATGGCCGGCTCGGGAAGCGGCGACGGCTTGCCCTGCGCCAGACTCGGGTACAGCTCCTGCAACTCGCGCAGGAAGAGCGCGTACGACCAGCCGTCGTGCACAAGGTGATGTTCGACGTGTACGAGTGTGTGGTCGTCCTCGCCGTGCCGGATCAGCACCCAGCGGACCAGCGGCGGTGTGGTGAGGTCGAAGGGGGCCTGCACGGTCTCCCTGATGATGTCCTCGGCGCGCTCCGTCCCCTCGCCGGCGGAGAGGCCGGCCAGGTCGTGCAGCGGCAGCAAGACCTGCGTCGTCGGCTGCGGGAACTGCATGGGCCGACCGTCGACCTCCCGGAACGCGGTACGGAACACATCGTGGCGGCGCACGATTTCGGTGAGGGTGGCGTGCAGTGCGTCGATATCGAGCGGGCCGTGCAGCCGGATCGTGGCCTGCGCGTTGTAGGCGAGGTTGCCCGGCGCGAGCTTCTCCAGGAACCAGATGCGTTCCTGAGGGAAGGACAGCGGAACCGGTGTGCCCCCGTCCCCGCGCGCCCCGGCCCGGATCGGTGGCACGGTCAGCCCGGCGGCGGCCGAGTCGATCAGGAGGGCCATCGCCGCCACGGTGCGCGCTTCGAACACGCGGCGCAGGGGGAGCTCGCGCCCGAGCTCCGAGCGCACCCGGGCAGCCAGCCGCCCGGCCAGCAGTGAGTGGCCTCCGAGGGCGAAGAAGTCGTCGTCCGCGCCGACCGAGTCGAGGGACAGAAGGTCGGCCAGCATGTCGGCGAGCGCGCGTTCGGTGGGGGTGCGGGGCTCCGTACGGCCGGAGGATTTGCGGGATCCCCTGGCGGGCACGGGCAGTCGGTCCCGGTCGATCTTGCCGCTCGGTGTCAGAGGCATCTGCGCCAGAGGCACAACGACGGCCGGCACCATGTGCTCCGGGAGACACTCGGCGAGATGGGCCCGTAGCCCCGCGGCGTCGAGGCCGGCGCCGGTCGCGTAGGCGACGAGCCGCGGCCCGGCCCCGTCGTCACGCGGGATTACCACGGCATCGGTGACCTGCGTGTGCTCGGCCAGCTGCCGGGCAATCTCGTCCGGTTCGATGCGGAAGCCGCGGATCTTGACCTGGTGATCCAAGCGGCCGAGGAACTCCAGGCTGCCATTCTCCCGCTCGACCACGCGGTCACCCGTGCGGTACAGCCGTGCACCGGTCTCGGCAGAGCCGGGGTCGGGGATGAACCGCTCCGCGGTCAGGCCCGGTCGCCCGAGATAACCACGCGCCACGCCCGCCCCGCCGATGAGCAACTCGCCGGGCGTGCCCGCGGGCACCGGCCGCAGCGACTCATCGACGACCAGGGTGCGGGCGCCGCGGATGGCCGTGCCGATGGACGGCTTGCCGCCGTCGGCAGTCAGCTCGGCGACCGTGGCCCACACGGTGGTCTCGGTGGGCCCGTACGCGTTGAACATGCGGCGTCCGGGCAGCCACTGCTCGACGAGGTGCTCCGGAAGCGCCTCGCCGGCGCACACCAGCACGGCCAGGTCGGGCAGCGGGGTCTCCGGCAGCGTGGCCAGCACCGAGGGCGGCAGCGTGAGATGGGTGATGCGACGGTCGCGCAGAAAGTCCGCGAGCCCGGGGCCGGGCGCGATGTCGTCGCGTGGCGCCAGCACCAGGGTGGCGCCCGCGTACAGCGCCATCGTCATCTCGAATACCGAGGCGTCGAAGCTGGTCGGTGCGAACTGCAGCACCCGGCCGTCCGGTTCGACGCCGAAGGTGTCGATCTGCGCGCGGGCCAGATTGGCCAGCCCCCGATGGGTGAGTGCGACGCCTTTGGGACGGCCGGTGGACCCCGAGGTGTAGATCACGTAGGCGAGTTGGCCGGGCGTCGGGAGCGGCCACGGCTCTCCGGCGGCGGGCGTCGTCGGGACAGCGGGACCCGCGTCGGGGCTGATGATCTCCAGACCGTCGTACGCCGGGTCACGGGCGGTGTCGGGATCGGCGACGAGCAGGGATAGCCCGGAGTCGGCGATCATGTAGCGGAGCCGGTCGGCCGGGTAGGCGGGGTCGAGAGGGAGCCAGGCCGCACCGGCGCGCAGGATGCCGAGCACCGCCGGCGGTAGGTGGAGCGACGGGCTCGCCGCGATCCCGACCACACTGTCCCGGCCGACGCCTCTGCGGATGAGCCCCGCAGCCAGCCGGGCCGATCTGTCGTCCAATTCACGGTACGACAGCCGCTGGTCACCGAACTCGACCGCGATCGCTTCCGGCGTCGCCGCGACGTTCCGGTCGAATATCTCACTGAACAGTGGTGTCGTCTCAGGCATTTCTTTGGGCTCCCCGATTGCACTCGACCTGCGGTGACTGACTGAGCCTTTCTGGCATATCCCGCACAAGATCGCTCAGTGCGACGGAGTGAAGCTCCACCGCGCAGTTTCTGCTGATTCGATGACAAGTCGCGAGGTCTCGCCGAATCGGAATTCCCTGGGGATCGAGGATTCGTATACCTCGGGGTCCAGGCCGATCTCGATTTCCGTTACGCGTTCCAGCTGATCGCCGGTCTCCAGCCGGACGGTGAGGCCGGGACCACGCAGTTCATGTACTCCGGGAGCAGTTTCGGCCCCGGTGTAGCCGAAGACCGCGAGCGCGTCGGCGAGGCGTCGGCCGCGCTCCGCGGCAACCGAGATCGTCACGCCGGTGACGTCCCTCATCAGCCGGTTTCCCCCCGCCGGAGCCCCGAGCGCCGCGTCCAGATAGTGCTTCCGGGGCAGCGTCCCGTCCGGTGCCGGCTGGGCGCCGAGGGACTGGAAGTACTCGGGCGTCACCTCGTTGAGGAAGAGCAGCAGCGGGCTGGCCTCACCCAGGTCGACGCTGATCAGGTGGTACCAGGGCTGCTGCTCGTCCGTGCCTTCCACCGAGCGACGTACCAGGTCATGGTGGTACTTGACGTCGCCGGAGGCGTCCAGCAAGGCGCGGGCACGCTGCGCGGAGCCCGGCTCCTCGAACGAGAACACCAGGCCGCCCGTGAGAGGCGACGCGCTGGGTAGATCACTGCCGAACAGCTCGATCAAAGTGTTCTCACCGGCCACTCCGAGCGTGGAGTACTGCCCGGCGACCGAGCTTTCCGCCTCCTTGCGCTTGATCCTCCCGAAGCGCTGCGTCAGGAATCCACTCGCCGACACATCGCGATGCGCTGCCCCGTCGAGCAGCACCATGACGTGGTCGAGGCGAGGCACCGGCCTCCAGTTCGCTGCAGATCCACTCGTCAAGCGTCTGCTCCGATCCCGTCCGAATTGGCGGTCCGACGAATAGTCAATGTGCACCGCATAAACGCGGTTGTTCTCGGCGGACTCCGGAGCCAGGAGTCTTGCATCCGTTACCCCTGTAAGGCACCGGGGGAATCCCTGGGCACCCTGGGGGAGCCCCTGGGGTGCCCCCTGTACCCGCCAGAACTGCCTTGACACTCCCTCTGCCACACGACAACTATTGGCGTCTGAACAATTTGATCAACGCGAGATCGCGGTAGCCGCAAATCGGACGCCATTGCGATGCCGCCGACTGGACGCCCGACGAGTCGAATTGACTTAGGAGTGTCGTGCACATCGAAATTCTTGGCACCGTCTCCGTCACAGTGGGCGGTCACGAACGCGAAATCCGCGCGAACAAGGTACGCGCCATGTTCGCCACCCTGGCGCTGGAACCCGGACGGGCGATCTCCCATCTTGAACTGGCCGACGAGCTGTGGTCCGGTCAGCCTCTCGGCAATGTGCACAACGCACTCCAGGCGCATGCCGCGCGCTTGCGGAAAATCCTTGACGGCCCTTCTCAGGGGCGCGCGGACGGGACCGTGCTGCGCGCCGTGCACAACGGCTACGTACTGGACATCCCGCGCGAGTCCGTGGACGGCAACCGATTCCTCGACCTCGCGGCGCGGGGCTCGGCGGCCTTGCGCCGCGACCCCTACCGGGCACTCGAACTCCTGGAGTCGGGGCTGCGGTTGTGGCGCGGACCGGCCCTGCTGGACGCCGGAGACGGCCTGCGGTGCAGGGCGGCGGCCGCCCTGTTCGACGAGCGCCGGCTGACCATGTGGGAAGACCTCATCACTGCCAGACTGGCCGTCGGCGATGTCCGCCAGGCAGCCGCCGAACTGCGCCGACTCGTCGCCCAGCACCCCCTGAACGAGCACTTCTGCGCGCAGCTGATGATGGCCCTGTACCGCTCGGGACGACAGGGCGAGGCGCTGACCCTGTACCACCGCACCCGTCATCGACTGGATGAGGAACTGGGTGTACAGCCGGGCGTGCCCCTGCAACAGCGCTACGCCGAGATCCTGGCCCAGGACCCCGCGCTCACGCTGACCGGGGTCAGCCGACCGTCAGCCATCGGTCGGATCGCATGAACACGGTGAGCCTGCCGGGCATGCCCAACGTGTTGAACATGCCGAGTCGTGAGCAACCTTCTTCACCAGGATCTCGGGGGAACACGATCGTGGTCATACGCCACCTCGGCCGACCGGTGCCGGCCGTTCCTCGGCACATGGGCGACATCCAATGACCCGGGCCGCGGTACTCACCGGCATCGGCGGCTGCCTGCCGCCCCGCGCGGTGTCCAACGAGGAGATCGCCGCGGTGTCCGGTGGCTCCGACGAGTGGATACGGTCCCGGACCGGCATCCGCCAGCGGTACTTCGCCGCGCCCGGAACGGCCACCTCGGATCTCGCGGTCGGGGCCGGCGAGCAGGCGCTCAAGTCCTCGGGCGACCCATACGTGGACACCGTCGTCGTGGCGACGTCCACGCCCGACCGGCCCTGTCCGGCGACCGCGCCCACGGTGGCGACGCGGCTCGCGCTGTCCGGCGTGGCAGCGTTCGACATTTCCGCCGTGTGCACGGGATTCATCTACGGTCTCGCCAACGCCGCCGGGCTGATCGCGTCCGGCTCGTCCACCCGCGCCCTGGTCATCGGGGCGGACACGTTCTCCAGCATTCTCGACCCGACGGACAGGACGACGTCGGCGATCTTCGGTGACGGCGCGGGCGCGGTGGTGCTGCGCGCGGGGGAGCCCGACGAACCGGGCGCCATCGGCCCGTTCGACCTCGGCAGCGACGGGGAGGGCCGCGATCTCATCACCGTGCGTGCCGACGGCTCGGAGCAGCGCCTGACCGGGCTGCCCGCCGAGGCCGCGGACCGCTACTTCGCGATGGCCGGCAAGGAGGTCTTCCGGCACGCGGTACAGCGCATGGCGAAATCCTCGACCACGGCACTCGACCGGGCCGGCTGGCGCCGTTCCGACGTCGACTGGCTGGTCGCCCACCAGGCCAACGCGAGGATCCTCAACCGGCTCGCCGACGAACTCGACATCCCGCGCGAGCGCGCCGTCAGCAACATAGCCGAGGTCGGCAACACCGCGGCCGCGTCCATCCCGCTGGCCCTCCACCACGCGCATGCCACCGGGATGCTGCGCCCCGGTGACCAGATCCTGCTCACCGCTTTCGGCGGCGGTCTCACCTGGGGCTCGTCCGTACTGACGTGGCCGGAGACCGGCCTGTCGTGACACCGGCCCGGCGTGACACCGGGGGCGGTGCCACCGCCCTGGCCCGTGCGCACCACCAAAGGACAGCACCACCGGAGAAAGGGAATCCGTGATGACAGCCATGTACGACACCCTCGCCGACATTCTGGTCAACCGTTTCCAGGTCGAGCGATCGGAGATCAAACCGGACGTGACTTTCGAGGACCTGGAGATGGACTCGCTCTTCCTCGTGGAGCTGCTGCTGGTGGTGGAGAAGGAACTGGGCGTAAAGATCAGCGACGACGCCGCGTCGCCCCGCGACACCATCGGGCGGGCGGCCGAGGTGATCGAGGAGCAGGCGGCCGCGGCCAAGACGTCATGACCGTTGCTCCCGTCGCCGTCACGGGGCTCGGCCTGGTCACCGCCGCGGGCATCGGCACCGAAGCGAGCTGGCGAGGCGTGTGCGAAGCCCTGCCGACGGCCAAACGCGATCCCGCCCTCGAAGGCCTGCCGGTCGATATCTCGTACACAGTCCCGGGGTTCAGTGCGGCCAAGCTCGTCGGGCGCCGCAGTACCCTCGTGCACGACAGGTTCGTCCAACTGGCCATCGTCGCCGCGCGTGAGGCCGTTGCCGACTCCGGCCTCGACCCCAAGACGTGGGACGGCGCGCGCGTCGGCGTCGTCATGGGCTGCGGGCTCGGCGGCGTCTCGACCTGGGAGCAGCAGCACCGGACCCTGCTCTCCGAAGGGCCGGGCTCGGTCTCCGCGCTGCTGATCCCCCTGCTGGTGCCGAACATGGTCGCGGGTCATCTCGCCATGGAGTTCGGCGCCCGCGGACCCAATTTCGTCACCGCGACGGCCTGCGCCTCGGGGGCGACCGCGATCGGAGTCGCGACACAGCTGCTGCACGACGACCGCTGCGATGTGGTGATCACGGGCGGCAGCGAAGCGGGTGTGAGTCCGCTGATTGTCACCGGGTTCGCGCAGATGGGGGCTCTGTCCCGACGGCTGGACGAACCGGCCGCCGCGTCCCGCCCGTTCGACGTGGATCGTGACGGCTTCGTCATCGGCGAAGGAAGCGGCGTACTGATCCTGGAACGGGAGACGGACGCACGGGCCCGTGGGGCGCGCGTCCGCGCCAGGATCGCGGGGTACGGAGCCTCCGCCGACGCCCACCACATGACGGCCCCGGACCCGCAGGGCACCGGCGCCCGACAGGCCTTGGAGGCGGCGCTGGCCTCGGCCGACGTGTCCCCGGGCGACGTCGACCACGTCAACGCGCACGGCACCTCGACGCCGCTGAACGACGCGGCCGAGTCCAAAGTTCTGCACCAGGTGCTGGGCACGCGTGCGACGGTGACGTCCGCCAAGGGCGCGCTCGGTCACTCCCTCGGTGCAGCGGGCGCGATCGAGGCGGCGCTGACCGTGCTCACCCTGGAGAACGAGACCGTGCCACCGACGGCGAACCTGGAGAACCTGGACCCGGAAATCGAGCTGGACATCGTCGAGAAGGGCCCCCGAGCCCAGCACATCGATGTGGCAGTGAGCAACTCGTTCGGCTTCGGCGGCCAGAACGCGGTCCTGGTCTTCACCTCGGCGTAAAAGCCCCCTCACCCAAACCCGACGACCCGTCAACGGAGGTCGGCCCGTGGCCGAATCGCTCAGCAACGGTCCCTTCGACGTCATCGTCGTGGGCGCCGGTTCCGCCGGTTGTGTCGTAGCGCGACGGCTGATGGACCAGGGCGCGAACGTCCTGCTTCTGGAAGCCGGCGGCCAGGCCACCAACCCGGCCATCGACGACCCGCTGCGGTTCGGTGAGCTGTGGTTCAGCGAGCAGGACTGGGCGTACCGCACCACGCCTCAGGAGCACGCGGCCGGCCGCAGACTGCACTGGCCGCGCGGCCGGGTGCTGGGCGGGTCGAGTGCGCTCAACGCGTTGATCTACGCCCGGGGCGCGGCGCTGGACTATGACCACTGGGCCTATCTCGGCAATGACGGCTGGTCGTGGCGGGACGTGTTGCCGGTCTTCCGGACCATCGAGGACTACGACACCGGGGCGGACGAACTGCACGGCTCGGGCGGGCCGCTGCCGGTGCTCACCAAGTACCACGCCGATCCGATCCACGACGCGCTGATCCAGGCGGCGTCGGAGACCGGTATCCCCTGTCAGCCGGACTACAACTCAGGTAGCCCTGAGGGGATTTCGAAGGCCCAGTTCACCATTGCCGACGGCCGCCGGTGCAGCGCGGCCGCGGCCTATCTCGACCCGGTCGCCCACCTGCCCGGCCTTACCGTGATCACCGGGGCCCGCGTGCGGCGCGTACTCCTCGAAGGCAGCCGATGTGTCGGCGTGGAGTGGCTGCGGGAGGGGATCGTCGAGAAGGCCACCGCCCGCGCGGAGGTGGTGATCAGCGCAGGCGCGATCGAGTCGCCCCGGCTGCTGATGCTGTCCGGCATCGGCGCCGCCGCCCAGCTGCGCTCCGTGGGAATCGATGTGGTCGCCCATCTTCCGGGCGTCGGACGCAACCTGCACGACCATGTTCTGGCACCCGTCATCTTCAGCACAGAGCGCCCCGTCGGCCGGCCCTCGCCGGGCCTCGGCCCCGCCCAGACGCATCTGTTCTGGCGCAGTCGGCCGGGGCTGCCGGTGCCGGACCTCCAGCCGCTGCACTTCCCGGTCCCCATGTACCAGCCGGGGATGACAGGGCCTCCCAGTGGCTTCACCCTGCAGGCCGGGATCGTCCGGCCCACTTCCCGGGGGTCGATCCGGCTGACCGGCGCGCAACCGGAGGACGAGCTGCTCATCGACCCCGCCACACTGCGTACGGGAGCGGACGTGGACAGCCTGGTGGCCGCCACGGTGTTGTGCCGGGACATCGGACGCTCGGCGGTCCTGCGTGAGGAGTGGGGCGCCCGTGAGCTGTACCCGGGCCCCGACGTGGGCGAAGTCGTCGGCGACCCGGAACTGCGCGAATATCTGCGGCGCACGGTGACGACTTATCACCACCAGTCAGGCACCTGCAAGATGGGCGTGGACGCCGATGCCGTCGTCGATCCGCGGCTGCGGGTGTACGGCATCGACGGACTGCGGGTCGCAGACGCCTCCGTGTTCCCGGCGATCACGACGGGCAACGTCCATGCGCCTGCGCTGATGGTCGGGGAGCAGGTCTCCCGGTTCATCGCAGCCGACCACGGGACGGCCTGGGCCGCCTACGCCGCCTGAAGCGCATCGACGCCGACCGGCCTACCCGCCCAGTGCCAGGGCGTCACCGTGCCGGCCGGCGGCGCCTGCATCAACGCCGGGCTCATTGTCCCGCACCACAAACGTCCCGGTCGGCCGCTACTGGCGGGCGAGGAGGCGGACAACGCCGCCCATCGCTAGGCCCGGGAACACGCTTCAGGCCGGAGCCGCCCCGAGCTTGCTGGGCGCGTGCCGCTCCACGAACTCTTCGAGCTCCGGCACCGTCAGGTCCATGGGCGGTACGACGACGAGCCGATCCACTCCGAGTTCGGCGTACCTGCTCACCGTGGCGACGTCCAGCGGCCGGGCCGGGGCCACGGAGATCTTGAGCGGTCTGTCCTGCCGTCCGGCGCGGTCGGAGAGCTCCTTGAGCGTGCGCACCTGTTCCGCGGTGGAGCGTACGCCGACGAGATAGCCGAACCACTCGTCGCCGTGGGCGACCGCGCGCCGATGTGCCGCGGCACTGTGTCCGCCGATCGCCAGCGGCACCCGGCGCTGCAGGGGCCGCGGGCGGGCGTCGACGCACTCGAAGTCGGCATGCGAGCCGTGAAAGACGGGCTTGTCCATGTACCACAGCGCGTTGATGGCCTGGAGGTACTCATCCGCCCGTGCGCCGCGGCCGGCCATAGGGACGCCCACCGCGCTCATCTCGGGCTCCAGATAGCCGACAGCGGCCCCGAAGATCAGGCGGCCCGCGCTGACCACGTCCAGGCTGGCCAGTTGCTTGGCCAGTACCACGGGGTTGCGCTGCGGAAGGACGACGCAGCCGGTGCCCAGCCTGATCCGCTCCGTGTGGGCCGCCAGATGCGTCAGGGCCACCACGGGATCGAGCAGTGGGGTGTCCGGCTCCAGCGGCGACTCCTCGGTACGAGGGCGGGGCAGGACGACATGGTCGGCCGCCCACAGAGAGTCGTAGCCGAGCCGTTCGGCCTGCTGGGCGATGCGGGCCGAGACCGCCGGATCCGCCGCGGCGTTCATATTCATCCCGAACAGGCCAACGGTGGGGGTGGTTGATGCCATGACGGTCATGCTAACCACGCCCGACGATCGTTGCCGTTCCAGCCGTCGGGCCGCTCTGCCGTGCGAGGAACCTTTCGACCACCGTGCGAAAACGGACGGGTTCCTCGAGATGCGGCATGTGGCTCGACTCCTCGAAGAGGACCCACTCGGCCTGGGGTACGCCGCGTTGGATCTCCTCGACGGCGCGGGGCGTCACTTCGTCGTGCCGTCCCGATACGAGCAGCACGGGAACCTGCACCCGGTCGAGTCGGTCGCGGATGTCCCAGCTCCGCAGTGTTCCGGTCATGGTGAATTCACTGGGCCCCATCATGGCTTCGTACACCGTGGGATTGGTTCCCACGTACTCAAGGGTGCGACGGAGTTCACCGGGCACGGGACGGGCGCGGCACACATGACGTCCGTAGAAGGCCCGTACCGCCGCCTGATACTCCGGCGAGCCGGTGGTTCCCGCCGCCTCGTGGCGCTCGATCGGCTCCCGTACGTCCGGGGGAAGTTCACTCAGTAGCCGGGCGACTTCCTCGCGGTAGGTCCACGACGACGCGAATCCGTCGGCGACGACGATCGACCTCAGCCCCGGCGGCCGCCGGACGGCCAGCTCAAGCGCCAGCATCCCACCCCATGAGTGTCCCAGTAGGTGAAAGTCGTCTGCCATGCCCAAGTGACCGATCAGTACCTGAAGTTCGCCCACGAACAACTCGGGCGTCCAGAATTGGGCAGGGGCGTCCCCGTGGTGCTCGGAGCGCCCGTTGCCGACCTGGTCGTACAGCACGCAGGTCCGCCCCGTGCTCACGAGCTCGGCGACCGAGGTGAGGTAGTCGTGGGTCAGCCCCGGGCCGCCGTGGCAGATCACCAGCGGAGCCTGCTCGGGACCCTGGCCGGAGCCAGGGTCGGGCAAACTCACCACGCGGTACCACGTCTTGTGCCCCTGCCACTCCACCATGCCCTCGGTCACGGTTGCGCCGTCCAGTGCCGTCAAGGCTGCCTCCACGTCCTCGGATGTTCCGGGCCCCGCACCATCGGCGGGTGGGCATACGTGGCGCATCGTCGCCGCGCCTACTGACAGCTCGCTGACGCCGGGCTGACCGCTCGGCCGGACCGGGGCGGGAGCCCGGCGCGGTCAGCAATCGGTCAGTCACCCGTCAGCCCACAGGGCCAGGCTGATCCGTGACCGGTGACAGGCAGCCCTCGCGCGCCGGGTCACGCGACCACAGTGCGATGCCGTATGGAGGCAGACCCTTGAGCGATGCGCAACCGACCCAGGCCACGGAGATCGCAGCGGCAGTCAGGCAGGTCCTCGGCGACTCGCTCGGCTACCTCTACCCCGCCGCACTGCGCGTGGCCCTGCGTAACGACATCGCCGACCACCTCACCGACGGCCCCAAGACGGCCCAGCAACTCGCCGAACTCACCGGCGTACACGGCCCCTTCCTCCACCGGGTACTGCGTTTCCTGGCAACCCGCGGCATCTTCAGGGAAGACCAGTCCTCGGCCTTCCACCTCACTCCCGCCGCACATGTCCTGCGCGCCGACACCCCCTACTCCGTACGTTCCACGGCCCTGCTGCTGACCGATGAGATGTACTGGCAGTCGACCGGACGCCTCGAGGACACCGTCCGCGAGGGCAGCACCGTCTTCAACGACATCTTCGGCGCCCCCCTCTTCGACTATCTCGACCAGAACGAGGAGAGCGCAGGGACCTTCCATACCGGCATCGCCGATCTGTCGACCATCGAGCAGGGCGGCATCGCGGGGAGTTACGACTTCCCGGAGACCGGGAAGATCGTCGACGTCGGCGGCGGCCCCGGCGGCTTCCTGCGCACGGTGCTTGCCAACAACCCCGGCTTGCAGGGCGTGTTGTACGAGCAGGACGCGGTGCTCCAGCAGCATCAGCTCGACGACGAGGCGATCGAGGGCCGTTGGGAGACGGCCGAGGGGAACTTCTTCGACGTCGCGCCCACCGGCGGCGACATCTACGTCCTCAAGCGCGTTCTGCACGACTGGAGCGACGACGACAGCCTTCGGATTCTTCAGGCCGTCCGGAAGGCCATGTCCGACCAGGCCCGCCTCCTGGTCATCGACGCCGTGGTGCCGCCTGGCAACGATCCGCACCCGGCCAAGCTGTACGACGTGGCGATGATGACGATCTTCGACGGCAAGGAGCGCACCGAGCCGGAGTTCAAGGAACTCCTCGGTGCCGCCGGCCTCCGGCTGGTCCGGGTCGTCCCCACTCCGGGGACGGTGTCAATCATCGAAGCGGTGACGGCCTGAGCGGCCGACAGCCAACTGCTCATGAACAAGACACAGGGAGACGAACCCTTGAGCGATGCGCAACCGGCCCAGGCCACGGAGATCGCAGCGGCAGTCAGGCAGGTCCTCGGCGACTCGCTCGGCTACCTCTACCCCGCCGCACTGCGCGTGGCCCTGCGTAACGACATCGCCGACCACCTCACCGACGGCCCCAAGACAGCTCAGCAACTCGCCGAACTCACCGGCGTACACGGCCCCTTCCTCCATCGCGTACTGCGTTTCCTGGCAACCCGCGGCATCTTCAGGGAGGACCAGTCCTCGGCCTTCCACCTCACTCCCGCCGCACATGTCCTGCGCGCCGACACCCCCTACTCCGTACGCTCCACGGCCCTGCTGTTCACGGATGAGATGTACTGGCAGTCAGCCGGACGCCTCGAGGACACTGTCCGCGACGGCAGCACCGTCTTCAACGACATCTTCGGCGCCCCCCTCTTCGACTACATCCAGGGCGAAGGGGAGCGCGAGCGGCTCTTCAGCGATGCGATGGACACCATGTCCATGACGGAGCAGAGCGGCATCGTCGCCAGCTACGACTTCCCTGAGACGGGAACGGTCGTCGATCTCGCCGGCGGTCTGGGCGGCTTCCTGCGCACCCTGCTCACCAAGAACCCCGGTCTGCACGGCGTCCTTTTCGAACGTGAATCTGTCCTCCAGCGGCACAAGTTGGACGACGCCGCGATCGAGGGGCGCTGGAAGACCGCGGTGGGGGACTTCTTCGAGGCCGTACCGCCCGGTGCGGACTTCTATGTCCTCAAGCGCATCGTCCACGACAAGAGTGACGCCGACAGCCTGCGCATTCTGCGAACCGTACGCGGCGCCATGACCGAGCGGTCGCGCCTCCTGATCGTCGACGCGGTGCGCCCGCACGCGGACATCTCGCCGTCCGTCACCATCTCCGACATGTTGATGCTGACCGTGTTCGAGGGACGAGAACGCACCGAGCAGGAACTGGAGGAGCTGCTCGCCGCCGCTGACCTCAAGTCGCTCAAGGTCATCTCCACGCCGGGAGCACTGTCCATCGTGGAGGTCGCTCCGGTCTGACCTGGAAGTGGCTGATTCTCCCTGCCGAGGATGATCCCCACTGTTACCGTCCAGAATTCGGCTCGTCCCAGCACACCTCGGAGGCAGGCATGACCCAGCACGAGACGACCGTGGAGCGCGGCATCGTCGAACCCGGCTACACGCACTTCGACGAGCTCGATTCGATGGGCTTCGTGCACAACGCCCGCTACATGGTGCTGGTGGAACGGGCGTTGACCACATTCTGGGCACGCAAGGGATTCGCGTTCACCGACGGGAAGTACACCCACCCCGACGTGTTCCTGGCTGTGGCGGAGTTCTCGATCAGTTACCGGGCACCCATTCGCGGCACCGGTGAGATCGGCATCCACCTCTGGATAGACAAACTCTCCGACTCCAGCGCGGTGTACGGATTCCGCGTACTGTCCGCGGACGGCGGCGTCGTGCATGCCGAGGGGCAGCGAGTGCACATCCGGCTCGACCCCAAGACGCTGCGCCCCACGTCATGGAGCCCTGCCTTCCACGAGGTTGCAGAGACCCTGCTCTGATCGTCGGCCGCCGGGCGCCCTGGTACGCGGGCTGATCAGCGGTGGAGATGTCGCATTACGGCCCCGGGCTTGTCGGCCCGGGGCCGTAGGCATGTCCACGATGCGCCATCGGGACGGTGTCAACGCCGTGTCAGCGTCCGGTCAGCCGCCCGGACCAAACTGTCCGTATTCACACGTCGCACCAACGGCACCGCTGTCGGCCAGGTCTACGGCAGGGGGCCGCGATGCGCGCCGTATCGCCCGTTCGAACGCTTCCAGCAGGGTCCTGGGCGACTCGAGACGCCCGGTCACGTGGTGATCGGCCGTGCCGGCTCATAGGACCGGGCATACGCCACCCGACCGAAAGGCCACGATGATCCCTGAAGCCCGGTCCGCCCCTGCCACCACCCCTCCGCCGGACACGCTCGCCGAACCGGTCACGCGGGTCGGCCGAAGGTTCGTGGGCGGCATCGCGCTCGTCAGTCTGGGCATGTGGACCGCGTTGTACACCCCGATTCAGGTACTGCTCGCCCAGCAGCTGGAGACGATCGACCCGGGCCACAAGGAGTCGGCACTCGGTCTGGTCACCGGGCTCGGCGCGGTGATAGCACTGGTCGCCACCCCGATCGCGGGCGCCCTGTCGGACCGCACCACCTCGCGTTTCGGCCGCCGCAGGCCCTGGCTGGCCGGCGGCGCGCTGGGCACAGCGCTGGGCCTGGGGATCCTGGCCCCGCAGACCACGGTGACAGGCGTCGCGCTCGGCTGGTGCCTGGTGCAGCTGTCGCTCAGCGCGATGCTCGCAGGCCTGGTCGCCGAGGTGCCCGACCATGTCCCGATCGCGCAGCGTGCCGTCGTGAGCGCGTGGGTGGGAGCCACTCAGCCCCTGGCCGTCGTGCTCGGTACGGTCCTGGTGACCGTCGCTGTGAGCGGACCCCACAGCGGATACCCCCTGGTCGCCGCCGTCGTGGTCCTGTTCGCCGTGCCGTTCGTGTCGTCGGTCAAGGACGCCCGGCTGCCGGGCTCCGCGGTGCCCGCCGTGGGCTTGTCGCGATTCCTGGCCGGGTTCTGGATCAGCCCTCGTCGCCACCGCGACTTCGCCCTTGCGTGGCTGACGCGACTGCTCGTACAGCTCGGCAACGCCACAGGAACGCTGTACCTGCTCTACTTCCTGCGCGACGAGGTGCACTACGAACAGCGGTTTCCCGGGCGCGAGGCCGAACAGGGGCTGCTGACTCTCGTCGTCCTCTACACCGTCGGCATCGTGCTCACTGCGTTCATCGGCGGTCTGGTGTCCGACCGGCTCGGCCGGCGCAAGTCGCTGGTCACGGCGTCCGGTGTGGTGATCGCGCTCGGCTCGGCTTTGCTGGCGATCTGGCCGACATGGCCGACCGCGCTGGTGGCCGCGAGCCTGATGGGCCTCGGTTACGGCGTCTACGTCTCGGTGGACCAGGCGCTGATCACCCAAGTGCTGCCCACCGCGGGCGACCGAGGACGGGATCTCGGTGTCATCAACATCGCGAACTCCATCCCGCACGTGCTGGCACCGGCCATCGCCGCCGTACTGGTCACTCACCTCGGAGGCTACCCGGCGCTCTTCGCGTTCACCGCCGCCCTCACGCTGTTCGGCGCTGTCCTGGTGCAACGGATCCGGAGCGTGCCCTGACGGCAGCAGGACCGGACCTCGAGCGCCGGGGTGACGACCCACGCCCGGGCCGACGCCTTCCGTCATTCGACGCCCCGGGGCAGGGATGACTCAGCACCGAACGCCTGGAGTTCGATGCACGGCTCGTCGGTCGTCGGGCAATGCGCGGTGACGTGGACACGGTGCACGCCGTCGACGGGGATGATGGGCACCGAGATGTCGTTCACGGAACCGTCGGCGGTTGGAGTGATCCGCGCCAGCGGTAATGGGGCAGGGGAATCGAGCGCGAGCTCTATCCAGGCACCGCCACCCGATGGCCCCGCGAGCCTGGCGTGGGCGAGCGTGTCCCTGCTGGAGAAATCGACACGGTCGTAGCGCAGGAGGGAGGAGCTTCCCAGGACACGGGTGCCCGCGCCGGAGCCGGCAGTTGTCCCGCGCTGGAACGTGTACGCATCAGCAGGGACGCGGTCTTTGGCGCGGAACGTGGGGGGAGCCGGTGCTGCGGGCGACGGAGGGTCGTCGGGCGCAGGCGAGGACCGGGACGCGGACGGCGGATGCCCCTGGGCCCCGCGCTGCTGATCGCAAGCGGCCAGCGCGCCCGTGCCCACGCCGACGCCGGCCAGGAAGCCGATGACCGCGACAGCGGCTCGGGAACGACGAAGGACCCGCGGGGACGCTGCCCCCGCTCCTGCCCGGTGACGCGGGGCGGTGGCCGCCGGTGCCCGGCGCACGCTCGAGCGCTGTGCTTGGGTTTCGACCCGGGCTCGCTCCATCAGCCTCGTCAGGAACGGCGGATCGTCCAGTGGCACGGGGATGACCGCTTTCGCACGCAGGTACTCCTGACCCGTCCACCACCCCAACAGTCGTACGGGCAGCTGCGCTTCCAGCTGTCCGTCGAGCCGGGACACATCCTTGAAGACATCCATGCATGCCGGACAGACGCGGAGATGGTCCGCGACCTCCTCGGTCGGCAGCGCCTCGGGCCGCAGGGCCAGCCGCTTGATCACCTCCCTGCAGTCCTGACGCTCCAGCCGCTCGAGATACAGGTCTGTACGGGCCTGGCGCAGCGCGCTTCTGGCTTGGTCACACCGGTCCTTGACCGCACGGCGGTCCAGCCCTGTGATGCGGGCCGTCGACGCGGGATCGTCCCGGTCCACCACCGAGTGCCACAGCAGACACTGTGGGGTGGCCGGGAGGCGCTGGAACGCGAGAGCCAGCTGGCCGTCCTCTCCCCAGGGCCACCGGCCGCCCGCCGCGACCCAGGCCCGGAAGTCCGGCGACAGCGCTTCGCGCGCCCGATGCCAGCTGGTGATCGCCGTGCTGCGAACATTGCCCAGTAACTGGGGTCGCAGGCAGCCCGGATAACGTTGTCCGACGAAGCCCTCGCCGGACACCATCCGTTGCAGCAGTTGCGCGAAGACTTGTGATGTCACCTCGTGCGCATGCAGTGGACCCGGCATGCATTGGGAGGCGTAAGCCTGAACGGCGGCGTAGTGGCGGCGATAAAGATGCCGAAAGAGTTCGACTCGGCCTTTGCGTACCGCATGAATCAGAGCAGCATCGGAAAGAGGCTGCCGTGCCGGCCGCGAACCCAAGACCACATGCATGGAGGAACCTTCCACTCAAATCCGGTGTGACAGCCATGGGTGACGGCCCTCATGGCGTCACCGGCCTGCCGGCCGACGTCTTACTCCCGAGCCGTATTCCGGGGAGCTCAGCCGGAGGTGAATCCGGTGATGCTGACGCAGGAATTGCCCGTGGTGCAGCACGCCGTGAGATACACCGTGTGGACACCGACGGTGGGACGCACGGCCGCATGCACCCAACGTGGCGAACCCGCTTCGGGGATGGGGATCGTGGCCACCGCCGGAGCGTCAGGCCGGTCGAGGCGGACGGCGATCTCCGCGCCGGGCGGGCCGTGGGCCATGAGGCCGAGCGTGATGTCGGTTCTGGCGTCGGCTCGGGCCTCCAGCGCCCGGTACGCCTCGCGCGGAGCGGTGCGGGACAGCTCCGCGAAAGCCCCGAATTCCTGCACGGACAGCGGCCATATGTCCCCTGCCGCCGCCCAGTTGCGGAATTCGTCCGCCATGTCCCACGGCGCCGGCGCGTGGTTCCACTCGCGCAGCGCCGGCGTGCGCGCGGTGATCAGGAAGCAGGTGTGGAGACAGGTGACGACGGCGGGCCAGTGACGCACCACGACGGTCTGAAATGCTGCCGTACTGCCGTGTCGTACCAGCTGTCCGATCTCCGCGTCGCTGAAGCGCTGATGGAGGTGGTGCGTGAGGACACTTCGGACCATCGGGTCCCCCGTGATGTGGTCGTGTGTACAGACGGTCACAAGGAGGACTGCGCTCGGCGGCGGCCATCCCGCCACTTTGCTAACACTTTGCTAAATGGCCCGTGCGACTGGATGGTGTCGCACGGGCCCCGGTCAGTCAGTCACTTGACGTCGACGCGGTAGCGGAGCCGTGGGGCGTTGTAGTAGTTGTACGTGAGCACGACGGGGGCGTCCTTCTCCGGCGGCGGATCGTTCCCTTCCCACCAGTCCAGCATGCCGAGTTGCATCTCGTCCCAGGGCTTGCCGTCCTCGAGTTCGGCGCGCACCAGGTAGCTGCCGTCGCTCTCGCCCCACCACGGGTCGAAGCGGAACAGCTGTCCGTCGCCGACCGCGCGGCAGGGTCCCATCCTGATCCGCATGTTGGCGGCGTTGTCGTACACCTCCTGGGTGCCTCCGAGGTAGTCGATGCAGTCGCCAGTGGCGGCATTGCGCAGCCAGGTGTAGTCCTTGTTCTCCTTGAACGAAAAGGTCTCCCAGACCTGGCCCTTACCGTCGTCGCACGGGTTCTGGACGACACTCGTGCCGGCCGGCTCGACGCACATGGCAGTGACTCCCGCGTTGCGGAGGCTGCCCGACCATTTGACGGGCCCGAGGTCGGCCCCGGTGGGCGATGGCTGCGCCGGTTCCTCGGATGCGGGACCTGACGCTGTGGCGGAGTGCCCGACCTGGCGCGCCGAAGCGGCCTGGGAGGGCGTGGCTGTGAGCGTGACGGGCGGCGGATGCTCGGAGACCGAAATGGGCGGCTGTCCTGACCGCGCAGGCGGCGAGCTCGCAGGCCCCTTCCCGTCGTCACCGAAAGGCATCGGCGCGACGAGGACTGCGATCCCGATGGCGGCGACGACGGAACCGGCGACCGCGCCCGAGGACAGCGGGGCGTCCTTGGCCTTGGCCCACCACCCCGTACCGCCGTCCAGGGGGACGGAGCCGTGCGGTGCGGCGGGTGCGACGGCCATACCACCGGCACTCGCGCCCGCTTCCGCCAGCCGCGCCGCCACATACGCCGAGCCTCCCCACAACAGCACTCCGGCCGGCAGCACCGAGCCCAGCCGCTCGTTGAGTTCGGTGAGTTCGATGAGCGCGCTGCGACAGCGCTCACACTCCGCAAGGTGCCGGTCGAGGTCCTTGTTCGTACGGCGGCCGGTGCGGCGAACGGCGGCGCCGAGCAGGGAGCTGTAGCGGCGGCACTCGTCGGTGCCGGAGGCGTTCTCTCCGTACGCCGCCAGATAGGCCTCGCGCAGACCTTCCCGGGCGCGGGAGGCCAGCGAGCTGACACCGCTCGCGCCCAGGCCGAGCAGGGGGCCGACCTTCGTGACCGGTTCCTCCTCGACGGCGGTGTGCCAGAGGACGGTCTGCCAGCGCTCGGGCAACGAGCGGAACGCCCGTAACACAAGGCTGTTCTCCTCCAGGCGGAGCATCCGCTCCTCACCGCTCTCCGCCTCGGGGCTGTCGGCGTTGGCGAGCCACTGCTCGAAGTCGGCTGACAGTTCGGTGCGGCGAGCTGTGCCCGCCCAGTCGGAGGCGGTGCGGCGGACGATGGTGAGGAGGTACGGGCGCCAGGCGGCCTCCGGACCGCCGCCGGACCGTACGGCTTGGAGTGTGCGGGTGAAGGCTTCCGAGGCGAGGTCTTCGGCGGTGTGCCGATCGCGGCAGCAGGCGAGTGCGTAGCAGAGAACGGCGGACCGGTGCCGGCGGTACAGCTCGTCCACCGGGGCTCCGGACTCCAACTCTCTGATCGCTGCGGTGAGTTCGGCGTCAGATGGGGACGTCTCCTGGTCATCGGGCATGCGTCACCGAGGCCTTCCACATGGGGGAAACGGCATTCTGGCCGATGTTCGAATCCCGACGGAACCGTCTCGGGTGATTTGGCTCGAGGAGCAAAACGCCGAAGACTCTTGGCACATCCGGAGTGTGAGAAATCGGAAACGAGGACGTTACATGGCATGCCTCGGGATCGGCTGCCGCCGTCAACGCAATGCGGGCCCCGTACAACGCGGACCCCGTCTGCGGGATTCGACGAGGGCGGTGGCTGAGCACTCGCTCCTCGACGGGCGGTAAGTCGGTCGGGGAGGTACTCATCGGACTCCCTCAAGGACCGGCGGCGGCCGACGTTGATCGATCGGAGCGTCTGGCCAGTAGAAGACTGTCGCGTCGACTTGTCCATCGCCACCACACTCTTCTCGCACCCCACACATCACTTATTCTTTGGCGAGGCGTCCAATATATTGCCACCCAACCACGCTTGAGGCCAACAAGATACGCAAGTGGTCCAATAGATGGCGCAGCATGGCTGATTTGCCATGCCAAGGGCGCGGAGATCGAACCTATGCTGGGAGCGTGATCATGAAGGCAGAGGGCGACCAGGGGCAACGGCGCTCACTGGCCGAGCGGTTGAACACCTTGTTCGCGGTGTCGCGATTGATCGATACCCACGGCCGACAAAGGGAGTACTCGACCGCCGAAGTGGCCAAGGCGGTCACCGCCGACACGTCGCATCCGGCGACCCTGTCCCGGAGTTACCTGGCCATGCTCCGTAACGGGTCTCACACCAACCCGACGTTGAGCGTGCTCGAGGGTCTCGCCAAGTTCTTTGACGACCACCGCCCCTCGGGAACAGCACCGATCACAGTGCAGTCACTGGTCGCCCAGGACGATCCCGAGGATGAGCTGTTGCGGCAGCGGCTTGCCGATCACCAGGTGCGAGCGATCGCGATGAGGGCGGGCGCGATGACACCAGCCATGCGCAAGCAACTGCTCATGATGATTGCGGTCTTCGATCAGGACGACACTCCCGACCCGGACACTGGATAGCAAGAAGGCAGATAGTGGTCGTACGCGAACGCGAACTACGCCGGCACTGCAAACAGCTGCTGCGAAAACTCGACATCCAACCTCCGCTGCACCTGGATGACCTGTGTCGCAGACTCGGTGAACATCTGGGCAAACCCATCCGGCTGATTCCCTGGGCGCTGCCGGTCCCGGGACCGTTCGGATTATGGATGTCCCGGCCGAACGAGGAGGTCATCTTCTATCGGGCGGAAACCACCCGTGTTCACCAGGATCACATCATCTTGCACGAGATCGGCCATATTCTCGCCGATCACCAGGACGACGGTGACCCGGACGGGGAATTCCCCGATTTCGGCCCGGACTTCCCCCGTGACCTGATCATCCGGGGCTTTCGTCGCACCTGCTACACCAAGGATTACGAACGCGAGGCAGAACTGGTCGCAACGATCATCCAGGAGTGGGCGATGGTCATCGACTATGTGAGTGCCCGCACGCCCGAGGACCCGGCCCTGGATCCGCTGGGTGCGGCACTGAACCCCCCGTGGGGGTGGGCGTGATGTTCCAAGTGCCGCTGATCATCCTGCTGGGTGTCGGGGTACTGTGGAAGGGCATAGACCTGGCACGCGCCCCGCACGACCGGGTGCTGCGCTTCCTTGTCGCCTCACTGGTCCTCCTGATGGCCGGGGAGATCCTCAGCTTCCCCGAGGCCAACGAGTCGATCGACACGGCCACGGCCGTCGGCCTCGGCAAGGTGGCGTTCAACGGGCTCTACATGTCCGGCCTCTTCGCCCTCGTCCTGGTCTTCGTCTCCGCCATGCGTGGCGCGGAAGCCTACCGTCGGCACCTGCGGATCAACACCGGCCTGCTCGTCGGTACCCTGACCGCCCTGGTCCTCGCCGTGATCGCCACACCTGCGGGGATGCGCGGCCACTCCTTGAGCACCCCGGACATGGCACATCCGGCCATCGCCTCGTTCTACCTCGTCGGCAACGCCTACTTCGTCTACGCCTACCTGGCGTCCGGCCTGTGGGCCCTGCACTATGCGCGCAGGGCGTCCCGGAACCTCGGGCTGGGGCTGCTGACCATGGCCCTGGGACTTATCGGACTGACGATCACGTCGGTCAACCGAATGATCCTGGTGGCTCTGCGCGTCGACGAACCCGGGTCGCACGAGGCGTTCAACACGGTGAACTGGTCGCTGTCCGACTGGGCCATGGGCATTGCCCTCATCGGAATCTGCTACTCGGGCGGCGTGCAACTGATCACCCGCCTGCGGTCGGTCGTGCACCACCGCCGCAGGTATCACGAGCTCGCCGCACTGTGGACGGCGTTGACCGCCGCCTATCCGGAACTCGTCCTGAACCGGCCGCCGGACAGGTCCAGATGGCAGCGTCTCCGCCGGCGTCGCGCCTACGAGCGGCGGTTTTATCGTCGGCTCATCGAATGCCGTGACGGACTGGTGCGCTTGAGTCCCTACCTGACTCGTGTCGCCCCCGATGCCGATCTTGCCCGTGGCCCGGCCGATCAACTTGCGCAGCACATCAACGAGGCGCTGGCGCTGAAGCCGGCTGCCGAGTCCCCTCACACGGAACTGTCCGCCGCTCTTGTCGCGTCGCCCGCCGCCAACGACCTGGGCGCCGACGCCGACGAACTGATCGCTCTGTCACACGCCCTGCGTGAAAGGACATCATGAACAAGGTACTGATCATCGCGGACCGCGTCATCGCTGGGCCTGCGGATCAGGTGACCGTCGACGGCGCCGTATTCGTCGAGTCCGGCATGGTCGCCGCCGTCGGTGCCGCCGCCGACTTGGACGCGGTGGTCGATGCACAGGTGCCTCGGTTGCGGTGTCCCGGGGCGACGGTGATGCCCGGAATGACCGACTGCCATGTCCACCTGGCCTTCGACGCGGGTCCGGATCCGATCAATGCGGTGGCCGAGGCAGACCCGGGCGAGCTGTCCACCTCCATCGCGGAGCGCGCCGAACAGATGCTGGCCGCCGGGGTGACGACCGTACGAGATCTCGGTGACCGTGACGCGCTCACCGTGGCGTTGCGTACCTCCATCGACTCCGGGGCCAGAGTCGGGCCACGTATCGTCGCCGCGACCGCACCGTTGACCTCACGCGGGGGCCATTGCGGCTTCCTCGGCGGAGAAGTGAGCACGGACGACGACATCCGCGCACAGATCGCCCGCAACGCGGCAGCGGGAGCCGATCTGATCAAGGTGATGGCCTCGGGCGGAGCGCTCACCCCGAGCGGCCCAAGGATGTGGGAGGCGCAGTTCACGCCCGGTCAGCTGCGCCTGATCGTCGAGGAAGCCGATCGCCATGGCCTGGGAGTGGCCGCGCACGCGCACGGCTCGGAGACCATTACCCATTGTGTGGATGCCGGTGTCCGAACGCTGGAGCACTGTTCCTGGCGCACTGCGGAGGGCATCGTCCACGATCCGGCGGTCATACGCCGCATGGTCGAGAACGACGTGGCCGTCTGCCGCTGTGTCTCCGGGGACTGGCGGCTGTTCCTCGATCAAATGGGGCCCGAGCGTGCGAAGGCGATGGCCGAGGTCATCCTGGAAATGCGGGAGGCCGGTGTCCGTTTCATCGCCGGCACCGACGCGGGCGTGCCAGGAGCACGGTTCGGCGACTACGTCGGCATGCTCGAATTCTTCGCCTCGCTCGGTTTCACCCATGCCGAGATCCTCGACATGGCCACCGTCAACGCCGCCCATGCCCTCGGACTGTCCGACACAGGCACCCTCGCTCCCGGCATGCGCGCCGACCTCATCGTCGTCGACGGCAACCCGTTGACCGAGTTGGGCGCCCTCCGCGAGATCCGACAGATCTTCACGGCAGGTCGCCCGGTCACCAGGTGAGGAGCGCAGAACCTTCGCGGGCATGCGTCACGCGCGAACCGCACGCCCGAACCCGGCATTTGTAGACTGGCCACAAGGAGCAACACCCCTTCAGGCTCCGCTCGCAGCGCCTCCGGCTCCTTCAGTGCACTGCCGCTGCACGGATGGCCACCCCTTGGCCACCCCCGACCCTACTGATACTGACCCGATGATCAGCAGAAACCCCAAGAAGTAGCAGTTCAACGGCCTCTCCCGGGATCACAAACGCATCGACGATCCCAGAGAGTGGAACCTTGACCTACGCATTCCATGCACAGCCGACACGAGCCCTCTGACCGCACATTCCAAGGTCGATAAAACGAAGAAACCGCAGGTCAAAAGCTTGACCTGCGGTTTCCCATGGAGCCGCCTTCGGGATTCGAACCCGAGGCCTGCGCATGACGAGTGCGCAGGCCCCCGGATCACGCCGCCCTTCGTGCCCTTCGCGACGCGGCGCGGATGATGTCCGCGTAGCGCTGCCCGCTGCCCTTGATGGTGCGGCGCTGCGTCGTGTAGTCGACGTGGACAAGGCCGAACCGCTTGTCGTAGCCGTACGCCCACTCGAAGTTGTCCAGCAGCGACCAGGCGAAGTAGCCGGCGACCGGCGCGCCCTGGCGCGCGGCCCGTCCGCAGGCCGCCAGGTGCTCCTCCAGGTACTGGACGCGCTCGGGGTCGTCGATCGTCCCGTCCGCCCGGACGACGTCCGGATAGGCCGAGCCGTTCTCGGTGACATGGATGCGCTGCGCGCCGTATTCCTCGGTCACTCGGAGGAGGAGTTGTTCCAGGCCGTCCGCATGGACCTCCCAGTCCATGGCGGTGTGCCGGACGCCCGGCAGATAGATCTGTTTGGCGTACGGCACGGGGCCGGTCGGGTCGGCGGTGACGATCTGGCGGAAGTAGTAGTTCAGCCCCAGCCAGTCCAGCGGCGCCGCGATGGTCTTCAAGTCGCCTGCATGCTCCGGAAGTTCGACGCCGTACAGCTCGAGCATGTCCTGCGGATAGCCGCGGCCGTGGATCGGGTCGAGCCACCAGCGGTTGGTGTGGCCGTCCGCCCGGACGGCGGCGGCGTGGTCCTCCGCGCGATCGGTCGCCGGCTCGATCGGGCTGAGGTTGTTGACGATGCCGACGCGCGCGTCGGACGAGGCCGCGCGGATCGCCTGGACGGCCAGACCGTGGCCGAGGTGCAGATGGTACGAGGCGTGCACCGCGGCCCTGAGATCGGTCAGGCCCGGCGCCATCCGGCCCTCCAGATGGCCGATCCACGCCGAGCAGAGTGGCTCGTTGAGCGTCGCCCAGTCCTTGACCCGGTCGCCGAGCCGTTCGGCGACGGCGGAGGCGTACATCGCGAAGTGCTCCGCGGTCTCGCGGGCCGGCCAGCCGCCCCGGTCCTGGAGCGTCTGCGGCAGGTCCCAGTGGTAGAGCGTCGCGAACGGCGTGATGCCCGCGTCGAGGAGAGCGTCGACCAGCCGGTCGTAGAAGGCGATGCCCGCCCTGTTCACCGGCCCGTCTCCGCCGGGCACGATCCGCGGCCAGGCGATCGAGAACCGGTAGGCGTCGATGCCGAGTTGCTTCATCAGCCCGATGTCTTCCGGCCAGCGGTGGTAGTGGTCGCAGGCCACATCGCCGGTGTCGCCGCCCGCGACCGCTCCCGGCGTGTGGGAGAAGGTGTCCCAGATCGACGGGGAGCGGCCGTCCTCGGCCACGGCCCCCTCGATCTGGTACGCGGCGGTGGCTGCGCCCCAAGTGAAGTCGGCCGGAAGGGCGTTGAGGTCGTTCACGGACTGCCTTTCTGCTGGGGTCGGGGGACGGATCACTTGACGGCGCCCGCGGTGAGGCCGGCGACGAGATAGCGCTGGAGCAGCAGGAACCCGGCGACGACGGGCACGCTGACGACAAGCGAGGCGGCCATGACCTGGTTCCAGTAGACGTCGTTCTGGGTGGCGTAGCCCTTGAGCCCGACGGAGAGCGTGCGGGTGACGTCGTTCGTCATCACGGAGGCGAACAGGACTTCGCCCCAGGCCGTCATGAACGCGTAGACGGCCACGGCGACGATGCCGGGGACAGCTGCCGGCACCACGACCCGGAAGAGCGCGCCGAGCGGTCCGCAGCCGTCCACCATCGCGGCCTCGTCCAGATCCCGCGGGATCGAGTCGAAGTAGCCGATCAGCATCCAGATGGAGAAGGGGAGCGAGAACGTCAGATAGGTGAGGATCAGCCCGCCGCGTGAGCCGTACAGGGCGATGCCGGTGCTGTTCCCGATATTGACGAAGATCAGGAACAGTGGGAGCAGGAAGAGGATGCCGGGGAACATCTGGGTGGACAGCACCGTGATGGTGAAGACCCGTCGGCCGCGGAATCGGTAGCGGCTCACGGCGTACGCGGCGAACACCGCGATCACCACCGACAGGACGGTCGCCGCACCCGCCACGATCAGTGAGTTGAGGAAGTAGCGGGCGAGCGGAACGGTGTTCCAGATGTCGAAGTACGGCCGGATCGTGAGCCTCGACGGAATCCACTGGAACTTCCCCGACACGTCCTGCAGCGGCTTGACCGAGCTGCTGACCATCACATAGACGGGAAGCAGCGCGAACGCCGTGAGGAACGTCAGCACGACGCGGCGCGTCCAGAGAAACGACTGCGGCGGCGCGCTCGGAGACCTGGGCGGCCTAGGCATCGGCGCCCCTCCTTCCACGGGAGGTGAGCAGCAGATAGACGGCCGTCACCAGCAGCAGGAACAGCAGCAGCAGGACGGACATCGCGGATCCCGAGCCGAAGTTCCAGGCGACGAACGACGACTGGTAGATATGGACCGAGATCAGGTCGGCGGCCTCCGGAGCGGCCCTGCCGAACAGCACATACGGCGTGTTGAAGTCGTTGAAGGTCCACAGGAACAGCACGAGCACCAGTACCTGGTTGACCGGGCGCAGCGACGGCAGCGTGATCTTGCGGATCTGCTGCCAGACGCCTGCGCCGTCGATCGCCGCCGCCTCGTACAGCTCGCGGGGGATGTTCTGCAGCCCCGCCATGACGATGAGGAAGGCGAACGGCCAGGACTTCCAGACCGCGACCACGACCAGCGCGATGAAGCTGTTGTCGCCGATCAGCCAGAAGGACGGCTGGTCGGTGAGACCGAGCTGGTCGTGCAGCACATGGTTGATCAGGCCGTTGTCGCGCTGGAACATGAAGGCCCAGGTGATGACGGCGGCGTACACCGGCAGGGCGTACGGGGTGAGGAAGACGGCCCGCAGGAAGCCGCGGCCGCGGAAGTTCTCCTGCATCATGATCGCCGCACCGACGCCGAACAGCCAGGACAGTGCGACGGCGAAGACGGTGAACAGGCAGGTGACGTAGAAGGAGTGGAGCAGGGCCTGGCCGATCGGCGCGTCGAAGTCGACGGCGACCTTGTAGTTGTCGAGCGCCGCCCAGGGGGCCTCGCCCCAGTTGCGGATGTAGAACTGCGTGAGCCGGCGGAAGCTCATCACGATGCCGATGACCATCGGAATGAGATGGACGAGCAGTTCGAGCACGACGGCCGGCAGGAGCAGGAGATAGGGCAGGCCGCCGTGGCGGATACGGTCCGGGATACGCGGAAGTCGTCTGCGCGCGTCCCCCTTGCCCGAGCTCGCACCGCTGTCGGCCCGGTCCGTCCGGCCGGGAGCCACGATGGTCATAGGGAAGCCCTCACTGCTGCATCTGCTGCTGGGCCTTGGCCAGGCGTGCCTTGACCGACTCGGTCGTCACCGGCAGTCCCGCCGCGGCGTCCGCCCACAGCTCCTTGACGGCGGTGCCGACAGCCGTCTCGAACTGCGACTCGGTCGGCACCTGGGGCAGCGGGGCGGCGCTGGCGGTCAGCGTGTCGCGCAGGACCCTCAGATCGGGCGCGGAGAACGCCGGGTCCTGCTGCGCGGCCTTGACCGGCGGAATGGATCCGTACGTCTTGTTGAGCAGCTTCTGCTCGGCGTCGCTCGTCATGAACTTCACGAACTTCTTGGCGCCGTCGATGTTCTTCGTGTTCTTGAAGACCGCCATATTGATGCCCGCGACCATGGAGTTGGTGTTCCGGCCGGTGCCGGGAGCGCCGGCCGGGACCGGTACGGGCGCCACGCCCCAGTCCGCGGGCTTCATGCCCTGCGCGGCGAACGTCGAGGCGGCGGCCTGCCACAGCACCATGGCCGTCTTGCCGCGTGCGAAGTCCTGGAGGGACTGGTTCTGGGCGTACTCCGCGTTGCCGGGAGCGATGATCTTGTCCTTGGCCATGAAGTCGACATACTGCTTCACCGCGGCGACTGCGCCGTCCGAGGTGAAGGTGGGCTTGGCCGAGGAGTCGAAGAAGTCCGCGCCGTGCTGCTTTCCGAGGACAAAGACCTGGTGGATGTTGTTCGCGAGGTTTCCGCCCTCGGCCCCCAGCGCCCATTTCCCGTTCTTCGAGAGCTTCTTGCCGTCCGCGACCAGCTGGTCCCAGGTGGCCGGCGGCTGCGAGATGCCCGCCTCGGCGAACATCTTCTTGTTGTAGTAGAGCGCGTACGCGAGCGAGTACAGCGGTACGGCCGCGGGGTCCTTGCCCTCCGCCCCGGCCGAGGCGACCGCCGAACCGACGAAGCGGTCACGTCCGCCGATCGCGTCGAAGTTCTTGTCGTCCCAGGGCAGCAGTGCGCCGGTCGCCTGGAGGGAGGCCGACCAGGTGTTGCCTATGTTGAGGACGTCGGGGCCCTGGCCGGACGTGGTGGCGGCGAGGATCCGGTTGAGGAGATCGGACCAGGGGACCACCTCGAGCTTGACCTTGATGCCCGTCTGCTGCTCGAACTTCTTGAGTTCGGGTGTGAGGATCTTCTTGTCGGCTTCGACGTCGGGGCCCTGATTGGAGGCCCAGTACGTGAGCGTCCTGGGCGATTCGTTGCTGCCGCCTCCGTCGGCGGAGGTGCCTCCGCCGCAGCCTGTGACGGCGGCGAGTGCGGTGACGGCGGTGACGGCTGCTGCGGCTCTGATCGTGCGCATGAGAGGTGGCCCCTTCCCGGGGGTGGCTGCGTTCGGTTCCCGAACGGTCTCCCTGGCTTAATTCATGTCGTGATTTAAGAGGTGAGGGAAGTTCGCGTCAAGGTCTGCGGCCGGGGTATGTTGCGTCCAGGGAAGGAGCACCATGGCGGAGCGCAACAGACGGACAGTGCGCGACCTGCGGCGCGGCAACCGCGCCCGGGTACTGCAACGGTTGTATTTCGACGGCCCGTTGAGCCGCCAGGAGCTCGGCCCCGCTACCGGGCTGAGTTCAGGATCCATCAGCAACGTCGTCTCGGAGCTCGTCGCCGAGGGAGTGCTGGAGGAGGCCGGAGTGGTCGACTCCGACGGCGGCCGCCCGCGCACCCTGCTGCGCGTCACCCCCGGCGGCGGACTGGTGATCGGCATCGACATCGGCGAGACCCGCGTACGCGTCGAACTCTTCGACCTCTCGCTCACCGAACTCGCCCGCACCGAACGCCCGCTGGCCCAGCACGGCTACGACGTCGAGCGCATCGTCGCCCATGTCCGCACCGGCGTCTCCGACGTCCTGCGGGACGCGGACGCAGACGCGACGAGTCTTCTCGGCATCGGGATCGGCGTCCCCGGAATCATCGAACAGGACACCCCCGACGGCGCGGTCGTACACGGCCAGACCATCGGCTGGAGCGCCGTGCCCTTCGAGAAGCTCCTCCGCGCCGCCGTCGAACTGCCCCCAGAAGTACCGCTGTTCATCGACAACGGCGCCAAGACGCTCGGCCAGGCCGAAATGTGGTTCGGCGGCGGCCGCGGCGCCCGCGAGGCCGCCGTCGCGCTCATCGGCTCCGGAGTCGGCGCCTGTGTCGTGCACGCCGCCACGCCCGACGAGAACGCCAGCAGCAGTGCGCTCGAATGGGGCCATACGACCGTACGGATCCGGGGACGACGGTGCCGCTGCGGCTCTCTCGGCTGTCTGGAGGCGTACGCGGGCGCGGAAGCGCTGCGCGAGCGCTGGCAGGAGGCGGGCGGACCGCCGGCGGCCGACGTCGACGACGAGACCGCGCTGGCCGCGCTGCTCGCCGCGGCCTTCCCCGGCCCGGACGGCCCCGAGCCCGACCCGGTCGCACTCTCACTGCTCGACGACACCGCCGAGTACCTGGGTGCGGCCGTCGCCGACCTGATCAACCTCTTCCGGCCCGAACGCATCCTGCTCGGCGGCTGGGCCGGACTGCTGCTCGGCCCGCATCTCCTCCCCGAAGTGCGCCGGTACGCGGGGGAGTACGCCCTGCGCCACGCAGGCGCCCGCACCACCATCGAACTGGGACGACTCGGTCCGGACGCGGTCACCGTCGGTGCTGCGACCCTGCCGCTCGCCGACTTCCTGGCGCGCGGCGGCAGTCGGCCGCCGGCTGTCACCCGGGCCACAGTGCGCGGGAGCTGACCCCTTGTCATGGCGCGTGCCGTGCACCTAGTTTGGCCGCTTGTGATGTGACCTGCATACCAGTGGGGGAGTCCCGAGATGGCCGCAACCGGTCGGCACCGCCGATACCAGCCGAGCCGCATCAACCGTGCTTCTCTCACTGTCACGGCGGGCGGTGCGGGCATGGCTCTGCCGCTCATCGGCGCGGGCACGACCCATGCTGCCTCGGTGGACGTCTGGGAGAAGGTCGCGTCCTGCGAGTCCACCAACAACTGGAAGATCAACACCGGCAACGGCTACTACGGCGGGCTGCAGTTCACCCAGTCCACCTGGGAGGCGTACGGGGGCAGGGAGTTCGCCCCGCGCGCGGATCTCGCCGGCAAGGACCAGCAGATAGCCATCGCCGAGAGGGTCCTCAAGGGCCAGGGCCCCGGGGCCTGGCCCGTCTGCTCCGCACGCGCCGGGCTCACCCGTGGCGGTGACGCCCCCGACATCGCACCGGAGAGGCGATTAGCGCCGCAGAGTGAGCACAGATACGAACGCAAGGCAGCGCCGAAGAAGGCCACGCCGACCACCGTGCCCACACATCGCGAGGGCTACACGGTCGCCCGCGGCGACTCACTCTCCAAGATCGCGGACTCCGAGCAGGTCAGGGGCGGCTGGCATCAGCTGTACGCACAGAACCGCACCGTCGTCGGCCCCGACCCCGACCTCATCCACCCGGGCCAGAAGCTGATCCTGCGCATCGAGGCTCCCAAGCCCGACCCGAGGCCCGACCCGACCGCTGCGCCGGCCCAGCAGAAGCCGAAGGACCGGCCCAAGCAGCAGGCACCGAAGCAGGACCGGCCCAAGCAGCAGGCACCGAAGCAGGAGCGGCCCAAGCAGCAGGCACCCAAGAAGCAGGCGCCCAAGCAGGTGCATGCGGCCAAGCCCGCGCACCGGAGCGGACTCAGCGCCCCCGTGCAAGCGAGCCCCGGCACCCCCTACGGCAAGCCCGGCTCCTCCTGGGCCAGTGGTTACCACACCGGCCTGGACTTCCCGGTCCCCACCGGCACCTCGGTGAAGGCCGTCGCCTCCGGCCGCGTCGTCTCGGCCGGCTGGGGCGACGCGTACGGCTATCAGGTCGTCATCCGCCACGCGGACGGCAAGTACAGCCAGTACGCGCACCTGTCGGCGCTCACCGTGCGCTCCGGCCAGCAGGTCAGCAGCGGTCAGCGGATCGCACGCTCGGGTTCCACCGGCAACAGCTCAGGGCCGCATCTCCATTTCGAGGTGCGTACGGGTCCCGGATACGGGTCCGACATCGATCCCGTCGCCTACCTCAGATCGGGCGGCGTCTCCGTCTGACGGGCGCCCGTGCGGAGGTACGTGGCGCCCTCGGGGTTCCACGTGGCGCATCCGCGGTTCCGATCGGCGGACCGGCTGTTGCGCGGGGCGCATCCGCGCGTCCGTCTCCGCCGGTGATTCCGCCTCCGCGCGCGTCGCCTTGATCCGCTCTGTCGTCAGCAGCATCAGCCCGCCCGCCGCCACGACACCGAAGCCGAGCGCGAACACGGTGCCCGGCACGCCGTACCGGAAGGTCTCACCGAACATCGTGATGCCGACAGCGGCCGCCACCACCGGATTGACGACCGTGACGGTGGCCAGCGGGGCAGCGAGTCCCGCGCCGTGGTAGGAGGACTGGGAGAGCAGTAGACCACCGCAGGCCAGGGCGGCGATCACCAGCAGGCTCGGCCACTGGTCGAGCGGCGCGGACCACGTCCAGTCCACCGCGACGGTTTTGGTGAACACCGAGGCGATACCGAAGGCCACACCCGCGGCGGCGGCGAGCAGCACACTGCGGATGATCGGCCGGTTCACGGTCTGGGCGGCCAGGAAGAGCAGCGCCACACCGCCGAAGGTCGCGGCGGCCAGCACCCCGCGCTGCCCGCCGTCCAACGAGTGGGAGGTGGATGTGCCGGTCAGCGCCAGCAGCCCGGCCAGCCCGGCGGTCGCCATGATCGCGCCGCGCCAGGCGGCGGCCCCAGCCCTGCGCCGTACGAACAGCGCCGCCATCGGCAGCGCGAAGACGATGGTCAGCGCGCCGAGCGGCTGGACCAGGCTCAGCGGCCCGTACGCCAGCGCCATCACATGCAGCACGGCGCCGAGCCCGTTGAGAGCGACGGCGCCCCACCACGCGGCGTGGTGCAGCGGTGCGTACGGCCGGGCCGAGGTGGAGGCAGCGACATGCTCCTGCGTGATCGCCCCGGCCGCATAAGCGACCGCGGAGACCAGTGACAGCACCACGGCCAGCGCGAGGGAACTCATAGAGACCACGATCTCCCGCTTCAGCGTTCACGTCGTCGTCCTTGAGCAGGCACTTGGACCTACTGCCGAAGTAGTACGCGCGTCGGTCAAATCCCCCTCTCGGCGGGGGCGCACGTCGGCGAGGGGGAGACCGACCGGCTCAGTTCCAAGACGTACTCACCCATATGGACGCATACGGCGTTCTCCGTCCAGTGTCCCCGCCCCGGCCGGGCATCGCGAGCCGTGACTACGGTGACCTGGTGCGGGCATGCCGCATGTCAGGGGCAGAACACCTCGTACGGATGATGACAGAGAGCGGGAGCGTGGTCGTGGATCTGGAGGAGGTGGGCTCCGTCGGTGGCTTCTTCGCCCTGCGGACCGGCACACCGGGCGAGCGGCAGCTCCCGCTTGCGCGGCTGTACGCGGGCGACACGGCGCCGCTCACGGCCCGTATCGACACGGTCGCAGCCCGCCTTCGCGCCCCCGAGCGCAGGGTCGCCGCCTCCATCGCCCACCTGGGACTCGCGGCCCGGCTCTGGTCGGTCGCGCTGGGCTCCGCCGCGCTGCACGGACTGCTGCCCGACCTCGACCCCGCGCGGCTGCACTGGGACCCGGACCGCAGCGCGCCCGACGATCTGCGGCTGACCGTCGCACATCCGCTGCCGGCGACCGCGGAAACGGTCCGCGAGGTGGTGCAGTACGGCCACCTCGTCCCCCTGGCGGACGCGCTCCACGGCGACGTACGGATCTCCCGGCAACTGCTGTGGGGCAACGCGGGCTCCGCACTCGCCGGGGCCGTACGCGAGCTCCACGCCTGGGCGCGGCGCAGTGGCCGGCCGGAAGTGGGCGAACGGGCATCGGCGCTCGCCGCCGGACTCCTCGCCCACCCCGATCTGTCCGGCACGGTCCACGGTCCCGCGCTGCGGCGCCGCAGCTGCTGTCTCTACTACCGCTGCCCGGGGGGCGGGCTGTGCGGCGACTGTGTCTTCGACCGTCCGCCGCAGCGCTCCGCGCAGCGGTCCTGACCGCGGTCTTCCGCGCACGCCGTATGTGAGTGACCATCGTGGGGTGCTGTTTCTTCCTGGGGGACGCAGTCCCCGATTGCGGCTCCGCCGCGGGTCGGCCCCCCGGCCGGAAAGCAGGCCATGGGGGCTGAGCCGACCGCCTTCGCGAGGTGAGTCTCCGTGAAGGTGGGACTGCTCACGCGCGAGTATCCGCCGGACGTCTACGGGGGCGCCGGGGTCCATGTGGAGTTCCTGGCCCGGGAGTTACGCGCCCTCGCCGACATCGAGGTGCACTGCTGGGGCGAGGGCGCGGCCGAAGGGGTCCTGCGCCACCAGCCGCTCGCCGGACTCGACGGCGCGAACGACGCACTGCGCGCCTTCTCCGTCGACCTCGCGATGGCCGCCGAGCTCCAGGGCCGCGAACTGGTCCACTCCCACACCTGGTACGCCAATCTCGCCGGTCATCTCGCCAAGCTGCTCCACGGCGTACCGCATGTGATGACCGCGCACTCGCTGGAGCCACTGCGCCCCTGGAAGGCCGAGCAGCTGGGCGGCGGCTACGCCCTCTCCAGCTGGGCCGAGCGCACGGCGATCGAGGCCGCGGACGCGGTGATCGCCGTCTCCCGCGGTATGCGCGCCGACATCCTCGCCTGCTATCCCGCCCTCGATCCGGACCGGGTGCATGTCGTCCACAACGGCATCGACACCCGTATGTACCGTCCCGACCACGAGACGACCGCACTCGAGCGCATCGGCCTCGACCCGCACCGCCCGTTCGTCCTCTTCGTCGGCCGTATCACCCGGCAGAAAGGCGTCCCGCATCTGCTGCGCGCCGCCCGCTCCTTCGACCCGGACGCCCAGCTGGTGCTGGCGGCCGGCGCCCCCGACACCCCGGAGATCGGACATGAGTTCCGGGAGCTGGTCGAGGAGCTGGACCGCGTACGCGACGGGGTGCACTGGATTCCCGAGATGCTGCCGCGTCCACAGGTGATCCAACTCCTCAGCCATGCCGCGGTGTTCGTCTGCCCCTCGGTGTACGAGCCGCTGGGCATCGTCAATCTGGAGGCCATGGCCTGCGGAACGGCCGTCGTCGCGTCGGCGGTCGGCGGCATCCCCGAGGTCGTGGACGACGGACGCACGGGACTGCTCGTGCCCTACGACGCCGCTCACCCCGAAGCCTTCGAGTCGGGTCTCACCCAGTCGGTGAACCGGGTTCTCGACGACGCCGGGGAGGCAGCGAGGATGGGCGCGGCCGGACGCGATCGCGCGGTACGCGAGTTCGGCTGGGACCAGGTGGCCCGGCGCACGTACGAGGTGTACGAGGAGTTGCTCAAACAGCCATAGCGGCCATGGCGGGCATGGCGGGCATGGCACGCATAGAGGGGGCGCGATGCGCGGTGGACCTTCGGTGCTCGGAATCGTACTGGCCGGCGGGGAGGGCAAGCGGCTGATGCCGCTCACCGCCGACCGGGCAAAACCGGCGGTGACCTTCGGCGGCATGTACCGGCTCGTCGATTTCGTCCTCTCCAGCCTCGTCAACGGCGACATCCTGCGTATCTGCGTACTGACCCAGTACAAGTCGCACTCGCTGGACCGCCATGTGACCACCACCTGGCGGATGTCGAGTCTGCTCGGCAACTACGTCACGCCCGTACCGGCCCAGCAGCGGCTCGGCCGGCGCTGGTATCTCGGCAGTGCGGACGCGATCCTGCAGTCACTCAACCTCGTCAACGACGAACAGCCCGACTACATCGCGGTGTTCGGCGCCGACCACGTCTACCGGATGGATCCGCGACAGATGCTGCAGCGGCACATCGAGAGCGGAGCCGGCGTCACCGTCGCCGGGATCAAGGTGCCGCGCGCCGAAGCGTCCTCCTTCGGGATCATCACACCCGCCTCCGACGGTGGTCGGGTCGAGCGGTTCCTGGAGAAGCCCGCCGACCCGCCGGGGCTGCAGGGCGACCCCGGCCGGGTATTCGCCTCCATGGGCAACTACCTCTTCTCCACCAAGGTGCTCGTGGACGCTCTCCACCGGGACGCCGAGGACGAGCGCTCGGTCCATGACATGGGCGGCTCGATACTGCCGATGCTCACCGAGCGCGGTGTGGCACACCTCTACGACTTCGATGAGAACCATGTGCCCGGTGAGAGTGCGCGGGAGCACGGTTACTGGCGTGATGTGGGCACCATCGACACGTACTACGAAGCCCATATGGATCTGATTCCGGACCGTCCGGTCTTCGACCTCGACAACCGGCGCTGGCCCCTCTACACCCACTCCGGCCAGCTGCCGCCCGCCCGCCTCATCGGCGCGGGCATCGCGAGCGAGTCGATCATCAGCCCCGGCTGTGTCGTCCGCGGCCAGGTCACCCGGTCCGTGCTCTCGCCCGGCGTCGTCGTCGGAGAAGGGGCGGTGGTGCAGGGCTCGGTCCTCCACGACAACGTTCGCATCGGTCGGGGCGCGGTGGTTCGTGGCTCGATCCTGGACAAGAACGTGGATGTCCCGCCCGGCGCGACGATCGGCGTCAACCCCGAGCGCGACCAGGAGCTTTACACCGTCTCGAAGAACGGAGTCATCGCGCTGGGGAAGGGCCGGCGCGTGCTGTGAGGCTTGCCGACCCAAAGACAGGCCCCGCGGCTGATTGCCGATCGTGCCACCCGGGCATCACAGGGGTGAGGGGCCTGTCGTTGCGTGGACGCCTCCGACGGCTGCCCCGGTCGGTTTTCTTGGCCTGAACCGGCTGCCGAGTGAAGACTGCCCAGTGAGGAACGGAGTGATTCCATGCGTGCGCACAGGCAAGCCCGTCGGCGAGCCGCATGCGCGACGTACACCCTGCCGCAGGCAGAGACATCGGCCCGCTGGGCGCGGCATCTGACGACCGCCTTCCTCACCAGCGGACGCGGCGAGGAGGTGTCCGGGGACCAGGTGCAAGACGTGACCCTGGTCGTCTCGGAGCTCGTCGCCAATGCCACCCGGCACGGCCGCAGCGGCTGCCGACTCCGGCTGCACATCGACACCGGACTGGTCACCGTCGAAGTGGAGGACAGCAGTCCCATACCGCCGCGGTTGTGTTCAGCGCAGGAGACGGACGAGGGTGGGCGGGGCATCGCGTTGGTGCGTCAGCTCGCGCAGCACTTCGCCGTGCGCGGCGGACCCGGTGGCGGCAAGACCGTACAGGCCGTACTCGCCTCGAGCTGAAGGAGAGCGGCTCTCCTTCAGCCGTGCCCTCAGCACGGCTGGCGCCACACCCCCAGATCGAGCTTCTTGCGCATGGAACTGAGCCCCAGCTGGCGAGCACGCTTGCAGAACTTGTCGACCGGGAGCGCGTACTCGACATGGAAGACCGCCTTGCCGGCCTTCACAAAAGGTGTCAGCGCCGCGCAGTCGCCGTACTGCGCGCATTCCTCGTTCACGGCGAAGTCGAAATCGCCCACCAGCTGGGGCACTTGAGGCAGATCGTTCTTCAGCCCCACCGACAGGCCGCGCTCGTGCGCCAGGCGCGCGATCATGCGGTTGTACGCGAGCTGGTGCGCGGCGGTCAGCGGAAAGCCGGTCTCGTTGAGATAGGCGTCCAGCAGATCGGGCTCGACCGCGTCGAAGCCGCGTGACCGGCAGATGTCCATGCGCTCGGCCATCAGCGGGCGGAGGGTGTCGAGACGGCGGATGTCCAGCCAGCGTTCACCCTCCCAGCCGTTCTGGCCGCCCAGGACGGCGGCGGAGAAGTTCCTGTGGTCGGGGCGGAAGGACTCCCACGCGCCGGCGTTGATGTAGCAGATGACCTTGCGGCCGGCCCGGTGGAGCCGGCGGACGGTCGCCGCGTCGTTCTCGAAGCCGTCGATGTCGTAGACCGGTACGTCGACGCGGTCGTCGATCGGGCCGTCGAGCTGCCACTGCCAGGCGGTACCGGGCCGCGGCAGCCAGCGCGGTCCTGGAGTGGGGTGATCCGGGGTGGGGTCCGGAGGCGGCGCCGAGCAGGCTGCCAGCAGCAGAAGAGCGAGGCCGAGGATCACGGTCCGCAGCCGGGTCGTGCAGTTCATGAGGCCTTCCGGAGAACGGGCGGCAGTGCCGACCACGGGTTGGGCCCGTGGCCGGGTACGGCGCAGTGCACCGCGGCACGGCGGAGTTCCGCGGTACGGGCGGCGAGCCCGCAGAGCCCGGCCGGCACCCCGTGCACCAGGTGACAGAAGCGGGCCGGCGGATGACCGGCGGTCCAGGACGGGGCGGCCGGGGCCACCCGGTAGGCGTCCCAGCCGCCCTCGAAGGTGACCAGCAGATCGGCGAGCGCCGCATAGCCGGCGGCGGGATGGACGCCCGGGTTGAGCACGACGGTCTGCCCGCCGCGCGGCCGCGCGGCACGGGTCAGCCGCCGGTAGTGGCGCAGCCCGGCCGCGTCGGGAGCGACCTGGTCGAGGAAGAACCCGTCCGTGGCGTACCACTCGCGGTAGCGCTCGAAGTCGTGCACGACCGCCCGGGCCGGGCGGCGCCCGTAGTCCGTGTCCGCGTATCCCAGCACCCGTACACCGGCCGCCCGCAGTGCGCGGACGGCGGCGGCGAACGCCGGGTCGGGGGCGTTGCCGGGTCCGTCGTCGATATTGAGCACCACGCCGTAGAGGAGTGGTGCGGAGGCGACGAGGACGTCCCAGGCGTCGGGGTTGACGGCGGGGTGGACGTACATCGGCACGAGGAGTGTCATGCGTGACGGCCCTCCGATGCCGTGCCGGCGGAGCCCGGATCGCCGCGGTGCGGCTGGTGGTTGCCGGGCGCGGGCCGGATGCTCGCCGCCGGTGCGCGCGTCTCTGCGGCCCAGCCGTCGAAGCACACGACCCGCCCCGTCGCCCCGGTCATCGGGCTGCCCCGGCCGGGGCCGATGACTCCCACAGGGCGGTGAGGGAGTCGTCCAAGGTGCGTTCCGGTCGCCAGTCCAGCGCGGCACGCGCCGCCGCGATGTCCGCGCACTGCCAGGACACGGCCGGCGAACGCGCCGAGCCGTCGCCCGTCTGCTCGAGGCGGCCGCGGAAGCCGGCCACCCGCACCAGTGAGTCCGCCAGTTCGCGTACCGCGGTGGCGCGGCCGCTGCCGATGTTGAGTACGGGCGGCAGCGGCCCGGCAGCCGTCGCCGCGCGGACGGCCGCGTCCGCGACGTCCCGTGCGTCGACGAAGTCACGGTGCGCGGACAGGTCGCCGACCTGGACGGCGCCCTCGTCACCGGCCCGCCGCAGCTCGCCGGCGAGCCGTCCGGGCAGCCCCGCGGCGGGCGCACCGGGACCGACGGGGTTGAAGACGCGGAGCACGACCGCGTCGAGTCCGGAGGAGTTGACGGCGACCGTACCGGCCAGCTTGGTGGCTCCGTAAGGGCTCAGCGGCCTGGTTGCGGCCGACTCGGCGACGGGCGAGCCGGGTGCGGTCGGCCCGTACTCCGCGGCGGACCCGAGATGGACGAGCCGGGCGCCCGGTGCCGCGTCCCGCAGCGCCTCGCAGAGCGCGGCCGGACCGCGCGCGTTGATGTCGGTGAGGTGTACGGCGCTGCCGGCCACCGCGCCCGCGCAGTTGACGACGACGGAGGGCGAGGCGGCGTGCAGCGCGTCCGCGAGGACGCCGGGACCGGCGGTGAGGTCGAAGGGCACATCGGCCGCCGCGGACCGCCCGCCGACGAGCAGCCGCACGCCCGGCAGGGCGCGCAGCTGCTCGGCGGTGTGCCCGCCCAGGAATCCGGTGGAGCCCAGGAGGAGGATGCGCACGGAACCTCTCACGCTCCCTTGAGGAGGAGACCGCGGTGGGTGGTGAACTCCGCGTTCGCCCGGTCGTAGTCGTCGGGGCGGCCGATGTCGAGCCAGTAGCCGTCGAAGTCGTAGGCGTGCGGCGGGTTCTGGGCCTTGAGCAGGTCCAGTACGAGCTCGTCGAAGCCGAGCGGCAGACCGGGCGTGTAGCCGGCGAGGGTTTCCCGGTTGAGTCCGTACACGCCCATGGAGACGCGGTAGTCGATGCTCGGCTTCTCGGCGAAGCCGACGACCTTGCCCGACTCCGTGGTGAGCACCCCGAAGTCGATGGCGACCTTGCGGGCGTAGGTGGCGACGGTGAGCGGTGCGTCGGACTCCCGGTGCTGCCTGATGACGTCCCCGTAGTCGAGGTCGGTGAGGATGTCGCCGTTCATGACGAGGAACTCGTCGGGCAGCCGGTCCATCATCGTGAGCAGCGGGCCCATGGTGCCGAGCGGGCTGTCCTCGGTGGAGTAGCCGACGCGCAGGCCCCATTGGGAGCCGTTGCCGACGTACGCGCGGATGATGTGTCCGAGGTGGCCGATGGCGATGGTGCAGCTGGTGAAGCCGGCGGCGGCGAGCTGGCGCAGCACTATCTCGAGGATCGCGTGTTGGTCACCGATGGGCACCAGCGGCTTCGGTAACGCGGTGGTGTACGGCCGGAGGCGGACGCCCTTGCCTCCGGCGAGGATCACTGCGTGCATGAAGACTCCCCTGTCAGTACTGTCGGTGTTCTGTTGGGTGGCGCTTGCGGACGCGGCGGTCGAGCGCGGTCAGACGTTGTAGATGCCGGTCTTGTAGCGGGCGAGGTTCGCCGGGTCGCGGAAGAAACCGATGGTGTGCGCGAGCCCGTCCGTCAGGTCGAGCTCGGGCTGCCAGCCGGTGGCCGTGCGCAGCCGGGTGGCGTCGGCGACCAGCCGCATCACCTCGGAGCCCGCCGGCCGGATGCGCTCTTCGTCCTCGCGTACGTCGAGATCGGCGTCCATCAACTTGCCGATGAGCCGGGTGAGTTCGCCGATCGAGATCTCACTGCCGGTCCCTGCGTTGAAGGTCTGGCCGACGACGTCCTCGGCCGGCGCGGTGCCGACGGCGAGAAAGGCACGTGCGGTGTCCTTCACGTAGAGGAAGTCCCGTGTGGGGCGCAGATCCCCGAGCGTGATGACCCGTTCGCCCGCCGCGACCTGGCCGATGACGGTCGGGATGACCGCCCGCATCGACTGGCGCGGCCCGAAGGTGTTGAACGGGCGCAGGGTGACCACCGGAGTGTCGAAGCTGGCGTGGTAGCTGTCGGCGAGCCGGTCGCCGCCGGCCTTCGAAGCGGCGTACGGGGACTGGGTGTTGATGGGATGGTCCTCGGTGATCGGCACGGTCTGCGCGGTGCCGTACGTCTCGCTGGTGGAGGTGTGCACCAGACGGGGGATCCCCAGCTTGCGCACCACCTCCAGCACATTGAGAGTGCCCGTGACATTGGTGTCCACGTAGCTGTGCGGGGCCCGGTACGAGTACGGGATCGCGATCAGTGCGGCGAGGTGGTAGACGGCCTCGGCGCCCTCGGCGAGCTGATGCACGGAGCCGGGGTCGCGGACGTCCCCGAGGACGATCTCGACCTGGTCGAGGGTGTCGGGAGAGAGCGTCTCCAGCCATCCGTAGGAGGAGAAGGAGTTGTACTGGGCCATGGCGCGGACCCGGAAGCCGGCGGCGACGAGCGTCTCGGTCAGATGCGATCCGATGAAGCCCTCGGCTCCGGTGACGGCGACAAGTGCGTTGGTTGTCACGAAAGCTGCTCCTCTGTTTCGGTGGTCGGGTTCGGTGTGTCAGAACACGGTCAGCGGTGTGCGGTGGGCCGGCCGAACAGCCGACAGGCCCCGGCGACCAGAACGGCCGCCGCCGCGGTACGACAGATCAGTTGGACAGGGCCCGGCGGCAGCCCCGCGGGCAGCGCCGCGGCCTCGGCGGCCGCGGCGGCGAGACACACGGCGGCAGGCATCCAGGCCACCGAGAACGCCTGGAGCAGCAGCGCTGTCCAGAGCACGGCGCCCAGGACGAGCAGCGGCGCGATCCCGGTCCCGGCGACCAGCGCGCCGAGCGCGAGCACCGTCAGATACGCGCCGAGGCAGAGCGCCAGGGCCCGGCAGGCGCGCAGGGTGAAGCCGCGTGAGGTGGTGCTCTCGCGCAGTGCGGCGACGGCGAGCGAGCGATAGCGGTACAGCAGCCACTCGGCGAAGCCCATGCTGAGCGTGAGGACGACGACCGAGCGTGGATCGCCGGCCCCGGCCAGCGCCGCGAGCACTCCTGCGGCCAGCCCGAACAGTCCGTACGGCAGCGAGCGCAGCAGCTTGGGCCTGGCTCCGGCGGCGGTGGGCGCGGACCGCAGCGTCCCATGGATCGCATGCCCGGCGGCCGCGACCGCGAGTGTCACCGTCGCGAGCAGCAGCCCCAGCGCGAGCGGCGCCGGGAGCCGCCACACCGAGGCCGCCGCCGCGCCTGCCGCGACGGGCAGCAGGGTGAGCAGCAGTACGCGTTCGCGGCCGAGGACGAGCAGAACGCTCGCCGCGGCGAGATAGCAGGACTGTCCGGCGGCGAACGCCGCGCCGGTACCGGGGCCCGAGACGAGCAGGCCCGTGACGGCGGCCCCCAGAGCTCCGGCCGGGCCGCCGATGCGCAGGGTGCGCCCGGCGGCTGCCCGCCCCTCGGCCGCGAGCCGCAGATACGCGCGGTGGCTGAGCGCCTGGTTCCAGGCCCAGGCCGCCAGCGCGGCGGCGATCAGCCCGGAGACGTCCGCCGTGCCGTGCCACAGTCCGGCGCCGAGTACGTACGCCAGCCCGGGCAGTGCGAAGACCAGACCGCGCAGCGCACAGCGCAGATGGTCGGGCCTCCAGGGGTCGGGTGCGGGCGGCGGCTCCGGGTAGTGGCGCGGCACCCGTGCGTAGAGGTCCTCGGCGAGCGTGAACAGATCCGGACGCGCGTAGCGTTCGCTGATCTGATCCCCCGTCAGGCCGTCCGATTCGAGCAGGGCGGCCACCTCGTACGGGTGGACGGCGACCGCGACCTGCTCGACCAGGCGCTCGGCCAGCTCGTCGATCGGATCCGCCGCCCAGCTGGGCCGGGCGCGGGTCCTGCTGCGCGGCCTGGGCACGGCCGGCAGCGTGTCGCCTTCGCCCGGCACCAGGCGTAGCGGGCCGCTCATGCGAGTACCCCGACGGTCTGCTGGGACGCCGTGGATCCGGTCGCCGATTCGGCGGTGCCCAGGGCGAGTTCGAGATAGATGGAGCGGAAGGTGTCGACGGTCTGCCGGAGCGTGAACTGCTCGATCACCCGCAGCCGCGCCGCCTCGCCCATCGCGCCGCGGCGCTGCGGATCGCGCAGCAGCTCCAGTGCCGCGCGGGCCATCGCCTCCGGCTCCCGCGGCGGTACGACAAGACCGCTGTCGCCGACGGCCTCGCGCACTCCGCCGACGTCGGTGGAGACGGTGGCGCGCCCGCAGGACATGGCCTCGATCAGCGTGAACGGAAAGCCCTCGCTGATGCTGGAGAGCATCACGACATTGCCCGCCGCGTAGGCGTCGCGTATGTCCTCCACTCGTCCTTCGAAGGTGACGGCATCGCCGTGTCCGAGCTCGGCGGCGAGCGCCTCGCAGCGCTCCCGGTACGCCTCGCCGCCGCGCGGTGTGCCGCCGAAGAGCCGCAGCCGCGCCTCGGGTATCTCCTTCCGTACGAGCGCGAAGGCCCGGATCAGCGTCTGAAGATCCTTGATCGGGTCGACGCGGCCGGCCCAGCTGAGCGTGGGCGCGTCCGGTTCGGGTCCGGCGGGCGGGAAGGCCGCAGGGTCGACGCCGTTGTAGACGGTTCGGATGAGCTGCGGATCGGCGCCGCCGCGCTCCTCCCAGAGGCGGTTGTAGCGGTTGCCGGGCGTGACCAGCGCGGCCACGCGGTACGTCTCCTCGGCGAGCAGCCGGAAGAAGCCGAGCAGCAGCGCCTTCACCGGCCAGCGGTAGGGGCCGGTGCGGTAGCCGAGATAGCGCTCGCGCAGATAGACGCCGTGCTCGGTGAGCAGCAGCGGTACGCCGTACAGCTGCCTGCCCGCCAGACCCGGCAGGACCGCGATGCCGCCGCTGACCGCGTGGGCGACGCCCTGCTGCGGTGGCGCTGCCGCCAGTGGCCGCAGTGCGTGTTCCAGCAGGTCGGTGGCGGTCAACGCGTCGTGCAGGGTGGGCCGGGAGGCGTACACCGGCAGGTCGGGCCGGTTCCAGACGCCCACCAGGGTGCGCACGGCCCGGTCGGTGCGCAGTGCGGGTGCGAGCACACCGTCACGGGCCGAGCGGGCCAGTTCGTACAGAGCGGGTCCGAAGTGCGCCTCCGCCGCCGGGTCGAGGAGCGAGGTCAGGAACTTCTCGTACGCGGCCATCAGCAGCCGCAGCCTTCTGCCGCGCGGCGCGGCCCCGGTCGGGTCGGGCCCCCACATGGGGACGGAGACGGGCGGCGAGACATGTGCGGGCAGCTCCCAGGCGAGGGTCTCCCGCCCGGTGCCGGTCACCGCGATGACCTGGAAGTCGAAGTCGGGCATTCCGCCGACGAGTTGGTCGCACCACACGCTCACGCCGCCGTGGCTGTGCGGATAGGTGCCTTCGGTGAGGAGGGTGACCAGATGCGCGCCGGACCGCGGCGCGCGAAGTGGCTCGGCCATGTGGAACTGCTCCCCTGGGTGCGAGAAGGGAAGGGGCGCCTCGCCCGTCGGGCAGGCAGGGGCGCGTGGATGCCGCGGTGCCCGGGGCAGGGCTGGGCCCCGGGACCGCGAGAAGTTCGTCTGCAGCTGGTGCTGCGGTTGTCAGCCCGTCACGCCGTACGGAACGCGCTGGCGCACACCCGACGGAAGCGGCAGCCGTGGTGCGGCCGGCGGGACCGGCGTGGCCTTCGGCGTCTTCGCGGTACGGGCAGCGGGCGTCGCGGCGGCGGGCAGGGAGAGGCTCACCCGGTCCTGGAGCAGTCCGGGCGCGACCCAGCCGGAGACGGAACCGGCGTACGGGCTGCCGAAGCCGGTGGTGCCCAGGAACAGGTTCTGCCGGGTGCCGGCCGGCATCGTGGCGGTGACCCGTACCCCACTGGGAGCCTGCACCGTGACGGCGTCGCCGATGCGGTACGCGGTCACCTGGCCCGCCTTGACGGCGGTGTTCCAGGCGGCACGGTCGCGCAGCTCCGCGCCGATGTCGCGGTGGCGCAGATTGACCAGTGGGGTGTTGTCGGCGTACATCGCCGCGTAGTCGTCGAGGATGCGGTTCAGCACCGGGTAGGCGATACGGTCCTCGGCCAGGTTGGACTGGTGGATGTAGTGCGGCCGCGGGTCGTTGGCGAGAACGTGGCCGAGGCCGATGCGGGCCTCCAGCGGGACCACGTAGGACGCGTATCCGGTGCCCGTGTCGAGCGGCTCCTCCAGGCAGGTGGAGTTGGCCGCGGTCTCACAGATGCCGCTGCCGCCGTCGGAGGCCCTGGTGTAGATCCAGTTGTACTCGTCGATCTGCTCGCGGGTGTGGCCCGCGTTGTAGAAGACGTTCATCGGGTAGCGGGGCACCGTGCGGGCGGGGCCGACCTGGCGCTGGGCGGGGTCGCGGGAGTTGTCGGAGCCGAGCCAGCCGACGGAGTTGGCGACGAGTGCGGGCGCGAGGTTCGGGCTGTCGTCCGGCTGCTGCGGCAGGATCTTCATTCCGGAGTGCTCACCGGTGATCAACTCGTCCGTCTGCAGCGGGAGTCCGGCGCGCTGGCCCCAGGCCCGGTTGTCGCCGATCTGCGCGGAGATCTCGGCCTGGCTGACGTACTGCGTACTGCCGTCGGCGTTCTTGGTGCACACCCAGGGGACGACGGTGACGTTCTGGACGCAGCCGAGGAAGGGGTGGTTGTAGGTGTGGTTCACCCAGCGGTAGGTGTTTCTGTCGGCGGTGAGCTGCTGTGCGAGCGGGTCGCTGCCGGCGTTCTCCTCCTTGAACAGCTCGCTGCCGCCGCCGTTGAAGACCATGTCCAGTGTGAAGCCCTTGGTGGCGGACCACTGGGCCGCGTACTGCGCGTCCGCGGCCGTCATCCTGATCGGGTCCGGCTCGCCGCCCTGGCCCGGGGGGCAGTCCACGTCGCCCGGCGTGCAGTTGAGCACGCTGTCCCAGCGGTCGTCGGCGGCGAATACATCGTCGACATGGACGGCGAAGTAGTTGCGGGCCGCGCCGATCATGACGCCCTGCGTCAGCCAGTTCACGATGCCGCGGGCCAGCAGCCGGAACTGCTGCTGGTACTGGTTGTAGACGAACGTGACGACGAGTTCGCGGCGGCCGTCGTGGCGGTACTCGCCGACGATCGAACCGCGCTGCTGCGAGCCGGGCAGCGGTGCCTCGACGTAGCTGGTGAAGTCCGCGCCCGCTGCGGGCCTGGCGACATGTGCGTAACTCTCGCCCACGGAAGGGGAGTTGTCCTCGAAGGGCACGGGCCCGTCGAGATAGCCGAAGGGACCGGCCTTGCCGGCGGCCGTCACCTCGGCCCGCGCACCGTCCAGCGAGCCGCTGTACCCGCCGTTGACCGGGTAGTCCAGACCGACCTCGGGACGGGCGTAGGTGTACGCGTCGACCTGCGGGATCGCGAAACTCTGCTCGTACGAGGCCAGCGCCGCCAGCTCGGCGGCGCCCACTCCGGCGGGACTGTCGCTGGGCAGCACCACGGCCTGGTACTTGGCGCGTGGACGCCCGTCCACGGTGTCGGCGAGGAAGCCCGCGTCGATCACCGGCCGGTTCGTCCCGGAAAGATCGAGCAGGGTGTACGGCGTTCCTGAGCCGTCGAGTTCGGCGGCGATGGCTGCGGTGGCGGGACCCCCGTCGTCCACCACCAGCACCTTCAGATCGATACGCGGCACCGGTGCCGCGACGGCCCCGGTGGCAGGCGCGGCGAGCGCCAGCAGAAGTGCGCTCGTAGTGGACAAGGCAGCCGTGCGGACGGTGCGCCCCATGTATGTGTTCCTCCCCTGAAGGGCATGCCGGACATGGCCCGGTATGCCCTTGCCCCCCTGCGGTGGTCGACGTGTCCCGGCGACGCCCCGCGTGTCCCGCTCTCTGTCGGATCACATAGTGAGGTGCCTTTTGGGGGATCTGTGTGGGCATTGTGAAACCTGGCGCAAAGTGGCTGCGAAGCGGCTGCCGGGATGATCGGGGAATCACCGTCTTTCGCACCTCTGCGAAAGGGCGGCCCGCTCCCGGCTCGCGATCGGGCATCCAGGTCGGAACGTCCGAAAGCGGTTGCCGGGCGCCGGGTGACCTTCAAGGGTCTGGACCACTGAAGATTCTGGGGCGCGACTCGCTGGATTCAGCCAACGTTGCGCCGCGGCCGCGCTCTGCGGGCACGGCCGGCGGCCGGCTTTCCCGGTGCGCCCACACGCTCCGCACGGCACCAGCGGCCGCACCTCCGAGCGGACGCACGGATTCCGCGATCTCCTCAACCGACAAGCGATTCTGTCTGGACAAATTAATTTGTCGGTGGGAGGGTGGAGCCATGTTGGACGTCACCGTGATCGAGGACTCGGCGGCCGCCGCCGTCTCGCTGGACCCCATGCGTTCCCGGCTGCTCGCCGAGCTCGCCACCGGGCCCGCGTCGGCGGCCATGCTCGCGAGCCGTGTCGGACTGCCCCGCCAGAAGGTGAACTACCACCTCAAGGCACTGGAGCGGCACGGCCTGGTCGAGCTGGCCGGCGAGCGCAGGAAGGGCAATGTCACCGAGCGGCTGATGCGGGCCACGGCGGCCTCGTATGTGATCTCGCCGCTCGCCCTGGCCGCGGTGCAGCCGGACCCGGCCCGCTTCCGCGACCAGCTCTCGGCGCGCTGGATGCTCGCCGTCGCCGCGCGTCTCGTACGTGATGTCGGCACCCTGATCACCGGGGCCACCAAGGCCCGCAAGCGGCTCGCGACCTATGCGCTGGACGGCGAGGTCCGCTTCGCGTCGGCCGCCGACCGGGCCGCGTTCGTCGAGGAACTGACGCACGGCGTCGGCGCCCTGATCGCCAAGTACCACGACGAGAACGCCGAGGGCGGCCGCGAGCACCGGATCGTCGTCGCGCTCCACCCCACCGTCAAGCCCGATCCCCCTGCCACCAGGGCCATCGAGGAGTCGTCATGAGGAAGCTGCTCATCGCCCCCGTCGTCGGCAGCGGCAAGCGCCTCTTCCAGGAGGAGCTCGCCAAGACCCCGCTCGAGGTCGTCCGTTCCACGACGTTCGGCTCGGGCGTCCACCACGTGATCCACGCGCCCAGGAGCGCCTGAATATCAGGAGTCATCATGTCCAAGGAATTCGAGATCGTCCGCGAGTTCGAGGTCGACGCCAGTCCCGAGCAGGTGTGGGACGCGATCACCACCGGCACGGGCGGCTGGCTGTGGCCCATGGAGTACGAGCCCAGGGAGGGCGGCGCCGCGCCGTTCGGCGGCACCGTCACTGCGTGGGACCCGCCACGGCATCTGACCGGCCGCACCGAGAGCCCGGAGGGCGTGCCGCAGCAGTCCTTCAACCAGCTCGAGCACGTCATCGAAGAGCGCGAGGGCGGCGGCTCCTGGGTGCGCTATGTGCACAGCGGCATCTTCGTCGACGACTGGGACAACCAGTACGACGGTGCCAACAAGCACACCGACTTCTATCTGCACACCCTGCAGCAGTACCTCAAGCACTTCACCGGCCGCACCGCCACCTTCGCGACCCTCGAGGCTCCCGCCGCCTCCAACGCCCCGGGCGGGCTCGAGGTCGTCAGCCGCGGGCTCGGACTGCCGGACGACGCGGACCAGGGCGCCACGGTACGGGTCGAGGTGCCCGGCGCCGGTCCGGTCGACGCGGTCGTCGACTTCCGTAACCCGTACTTCATCGGGCTGCGCACGGACGAGGCGATGTACCGCGTCTTCGGCCGGAACCACTTCGGAGCGCCGGTCGGCGTCAGCGTGCACGACTTCGCCAGTGGCGCTGACGCCAAGAAGAACGAGGACGCCTGGCAGACCTGGCTCACCGGCCTCTTTGCGTGACCGGGGGAGAACCGGGGGAGAAGGGCCCGGCCGGTGCGGGTGCGGATCCCGGCCGGGCCCCTCGCCGTGCCGGGACCGGTGCGGATCCCGGCATTTTGCCCACACCTCATCACTCAGTAAAGTGGCGCTTTTGAAACTGCTGAGTGGGCGCTACGGCGAACGAGTGATCGAGGAACGGCAAAAGCAATGACGGTGACAGAGGACAGCCCGGTGTTCGGTCCGGGCATCGACCCGGAGCGGTTGGCCGTCTGCCTGAGCGTGCTCGACGAGCTCGACAAGCTGGATGTCGACCACCCGGACGCGATCACGGTACGCCGGGCCACGGCCGGCATCTACCGGACCGTGAAGCAGCGCCGCCGCCAGGACCGCCGCGCCGCCAAGACCGCCCACGACAAGGCCGTCACCGAGGCCACCGCGACCGGCTCCGCCGAACGGATCGACGACGAGACGGAGGGCCTGCTGCCGTCCTCGTCGGTCACCGGCGAGATCGCGGGCATACTCCAGCGCCCCCGGTCCTGCTACATCTGCAAGACCCGCTACGTCGAGGTCGACGCCTTCTACCACCAGCTGTGCCAGAAGTGCGCGGCCGAGAACCGCGCCCGCCGCGACGCCCGCACCGACCTCAGCGGCAAGCGCGCCCTCCTCACCGGCGGCCGGGCCAAGATCGGCATGTACATCGCGCTGCGGCTGCTCCGTGACGGCGCCCACACCACCATCACCACACGCTTCCCCAGCGACGCCATCCGCCGCTTCAAGGCGATGCCGGACAGCGACGAGTGGATCCACCGCCTCAAGATCGTCGGCATCGATCTCCGTGACCCGGCGCAGGTCGTCGCGCTCGCCGACTCGGTGGCCGCCGAGGGCCCGCTGGACATCCTGATCAACAACGCCGCGCAGACGGTACGCCGCTCCCCGCAGGCGTACAGCGAACTCCTCGCCGCCGAGTCCGCGCCGCTGCCCGCGGGCGAGCTGCCAAGCTCCCACGTCATCGGCGCCTTCGGCAGCGGCGCCCAGGCCGCGCTGCCCGTCGGCCGCGGCGAGGCCCTGACCGCCCAGGACGTCACCGAACTGGCACTGGTCACCGGCTCCGCCTCGCTCGCCAGGATCGAGGCGGGCACGGCCATCGACGCCGGCGGTCTGGTTCCCGATCTGCACGACACCAACAGCTGGGTCCAGACGGTCTCGGAGGTCGAGCCGGTCGAGCTGCTCGAGGTCCAACTCTGCAACTCCACCGCGCCGTTCATCCTGATCAGCCGGCTCCGCCCGGCGATGGCAGCCGCTAAGGCCAAGCGCACCTACGTGGTGAACGTCTCCGCCATGGAGGGCGTCTTCAGCCGGGGCTACAAGGGCGCGGGCCACCCGCACACCAACATGGCCAAGGCCGCGCTGAACATGCTCACCCGCACCAGCGCCCAGGAGATGTTCGAGTCCGACGGCATCCTGATGACCGCCGTCGACACCGGCTGGATCACCGACGAGCGCCCGCACCCCGACAAGATGCGCCTCGCCGACGAGGGCTTCCACGCCCCGCTCGACCTGGTCGACGGCGCCGCTCGCGTCTACGACCCCATCGTGCGCGGCGAGGACGGCGAGGAGCTCTACGGCTGCTTCCTCAAGGACTACGCTCCGGCGAACTGGTAGCACGCAGCTGCTCGTGGACGGCGTACGAGCCGGCGCCCGCCGCCGCGCGCACTCTCGTACCGCCGTCGACCAGCAGATCGGCCCCCGTCACCCATTCGGCCGCGTCGGAGACGAGCCAGAGCACCGCCCGCGCCACATCGCCGGGCTCGCCGATCCGGCCGAGCGGCAGGCCTTCGGCGATTCGCCGCTCGGCGCCCTCCCAGACGAAGCGCGCCATCTCGGTGCGTACAAGCCCCGGTGAGACGGCGTTCACCCGTACGGCCGGGGCCAGTTCACCGGCGAGCTGACGTGTGAGGTGCAGCAGCGCCGCCTTGCTCGTGCCGTACGCGCCGACCTGCGGGCCCACCCCATGCGTGCCCTCGGAGCAGATGTTGACCACGGCCCCGCCGTGCTCGCGCATCCAGGCCCGCCAGGCGAGCTGCACCAGTCGCAGCGCCGCCTCCACATTCACCGTGAACGTCTGCCGCCACTCGTCCGGATCGGCCTTCATCAGCGGACCGTAAGGCGCGTTGGTGGCAGCGTTGTTGACCAGAATGTCGAGGCGTCCGAACTCCCGTACCGCGAGCTCCGTGCAGTGATCAAGATGGGCCGGATCGGCGACACTGCCGGTGCAGCCGACCGCCCTCGCACCCGCGCCGCGCAGCTCCGCCACGGCCGTGCGCACACCGTCCGGATCGCGTGCGGTGACCACGACGTCGGCTCCCGCCTTGGCCAACGCCTCGGCGATGGCGAAGCCGATTCCCCGGGAAGCCCCGGTTACCAGGGCTGTCCTGCCCTCGAGGCTGCGTGGTGCGCGCCCGGAAGTCATCTGCGTACGATCCCATGAAGCCCCGGACAGGGACAGACCGTTGGCCGGAATTGAGTCGATGTACAGGCCCCATCGAGCGGGCTCGCGCTCATTTGGTTACTCTGGGGTGAACGGACGCCACCAAGGGATCCACGAAAACCCCTTGGCCGTCCTGGGACAAGTCTGCAACCAGGCCGCGGTCCCGCCCGAGTGACGGCGCCACCGCGACCGAACTGCCCTTGTCCCAGTTACGCGACACAGAGGAGTGCGCGGTGACAACAGAAGTGACGAAGCACGAAAAGCGACCGCCCGAACGAGGCGGCGAGCGGGCCGGTCGGCCCGAAGAGCTCGGCAGCCTTGAAGTCTGGGCCCGATCAGCACCGATCCGGCTGGCCGGCTACGAGGAAGACCTCGCGGAGCCGCATATCCTGCCCGGCATCGACTGAGCGGATCGCTTTGCCGCGTACCCCCTGGCCGCATCGGCAGGGGGTACGAACGGTCAGCGCGTACGAACATCGGCGCGTACGAACGTCAGGTTGAGGCGGAGTGAGTGGCGCTGGAGATCCGCTGAGGCCCACGACTGCCGCGTCAGCCCTTCCCGCAGGTCACGGTGATTCATCCGATGGATGCGGTGAGAAAGTTGCCCTCTGCCCGGTGAAGAGCATTGACAGGTCTGCGTCGCGCTTCAATCATCGGACCTCATGACCGAACTTCCCAGACGCCATGTACTCGGAATGACGGCGGGGGCGGCAGTCGGCGCCGCCCTTGTACACCCGGCCACGGCCGATGCGAGCCCGCGAGCGGCGGCACCCGAGCAGCACGGTGACTCGGGCGGTGACTGGGGCACCGTCCCCGCCGCCGTGCCTGTACCGCTCGACCGCTGGTTCGACAACGACGGCATCGACACCGCGGACGCCCGCGGTGGCAACTTCGACGGCTCCGGCTACACCTTCCCCGGCGAGGAACTCCCCGCCGGACAGCTGGAGATCGACGGCATCGCCTATCTCCTCCCCGCCGCCACTGAGGGCGCCAAGAACAACATCGTCGCTCTCGGGCAGCGCATCGAACTCCCCAAGGGCCGGTATCTCTCCGGTCTGTTCCTCGTCGCCGGAAGTTACGGAGCTGCCTCCGGCAAGGCGACCGTGCACTACGCGGACGGCACCACGCAGACCGCGGCGCTCGGTGGCCCCGACTGGTACTCGGGCAGCGGCGCGCTCACAGCCCCGTACCGCTACAACCCGGCGGGACAGAAGGATCCGCACCAGGTCGTCATCGCCACCGCCGAACTCGCCATGGACTCCACGAAGGACGCGGTGGCGCTCACCCTGCCCGTCACCAACCCCGCCGAGCCGAACAAGAGCGCACTCCACATCTTCGCTCTCACCCTTCAACCGGCCGCCCGGGGACGGGCGTTGACGCTGCGGGAGGCGCACTCCACGACCTCCCTGCTCGACTCGGGCGCCCAGAGCGTCGAGGCCACCGTGATCAACGCGGGCACCATCGGCATCCTCGCATCGGACCACCTCACCCTCTCCGTGGACGTGCCCGGAGCCCGCACCGTCGCTCCCGCCCCGGTCGCCCGCCTCGCACCCGGCGAGCAGGCCAGGGTCCGCATCGGCATCCGCCGCAGCCCCGGCACCCCGCCGGGCACCAGCCAGGACGGTACGGTCGTGGCACGCGGCCGCGGCCGGCAGGCGGCCGCCGCGCGCCGCGCGCTCACCCTCGGAGTGCCCGACTACCAGCCCACCGACGCCTCGCTGAACACCCATCGGGCGCCGTACTGGTTCCAGGACGTGAAGTTCGGGATCTTCATCCACTGGGGCGTCTACTCCGTGCCCGCGTGGGCGCCGGTCGGCAAGCAGTACGCCGAGTGGTACTGGAGCCATCTGCAGGACCCGAACAACCCGACGTACGCCCATCACCGCCAGATGTACGGAGAGTCCTTCGCCTACGACGACTTCATCCCGCGCTTCACGGCCGAACGCTTCAATCCGCGCTCCTGGGTCGAGCTGTTCCGTGACGCCGGCGCGCAGTACCACGTACTGACCTCCAAGCACCATGAGGGATTCGCGCTCTGGGACACCAAGGTCAGCGACCGCAACTCGGTGAAGATGGGCCCGAAACGGGACCTCATCAAGGAGCTCTTCGACGCCTCGCGCCGCTACACCCCCGAGCTCCACCGCGGGCTGTACTTCTCGATGCCCGAGTGGTTCAACCCGGACAGCCCCTGGAAGGGCCACGCACCGCGCAATCCGTACACGCTGGAGCCCGTGCCGTACACCGGCCACCGCCCCGGCGACTACATAAAGGATCTGCAGGCCCCGCAGATGCTGGAGCTGATCCACGGCTACGACCCCGAGCTGCTGTGGTGCGACATCGGCGGCGCCAATGACAGCCACCGGGTCCTGGCCGACTACTTCAACCACGCCAAGAACCGGGCCAGGCCGGTCGAGGTGAGTGTCAACAACCGTTCGGGCATCGGCCCGCACGACTTCACGACCCCCGAGTACACGACATACGACTCGATCGTCACCGACAAGTGGGAGTCCAGCCGCGGTCTCGACCCCTTCAGCTACGGCTACAACGCGGCCACGCCCGACGACCGCTATATGACGGCGGAGGAAGTGGTGCACTCCCTCGTCGACATCGTCTCCAAGAACGGCAACTTCCTCCTCGACATCGGCCCGCGCGCCGACGGGACCATTCCCGAGATCATGGAGCGCAGGCTCCGGGAGACAGGAGAGTGGCTGAACGTCAACGGCGAGGCGATCTACGGCAGTACGTACTGGGCGCGGATGCCGCAGCTCGGCGAGGATCTGCGCTTCACCGTCCGCCCGAACAAGGCCTTCTACATCCACTCGCTCGCCGCGCCGGGCGGCACGCTCACCGTCGACGCGCCGGTGCCTGTCCGGCCCGGCGACAAGGTGACGATGCTCGGCCACGGCCGGCCGCTGAGCTGGCGTACGACCGGCGGAAAGTTGGTGATCGACGTGCCCGCCGCGGCCCGCCGGGCCGGCAAGCACGCCTGGGTGTTCAAAATAGCCTGGTCGGTCTGAGGTACTCGCGTACATAGCTCCGGTGCCACCAGGCGCCGGTGGCCCGCAGTTCGCGCCAGGTCGTGTACCGGTAGCGGTACACCCTGGCGCGGACGTACGCGGGCGGGGCGTCCGGGAACGGATTGTGTCCCAGCAGCCGCAGCGTGTCCCGGTCGCCGTCCAGCAGCCGTTCCACGAAGGGCCCGAACCAGGAGCGCGCATAGGCGGGGGAGAGCGCTGCGAACCACATCAGCCAGTCGAGCCGCAGATGGTACGGGGCGAACTGGCGCGGCATCCGGCGTACGTCACCCGGCTTGCCCTTGAAGCCGTACTCCCGCCACACCGTGCCCTGGTGGAGCACCGTCTCCTCGGTGCCTTCCATCACCACCTCATGGCGCACCCGGCCGACCGTGCCGAACGCGCCGTAGGCGTTGACCAGATGGAGCGGGTCGTAGGAGCGGTTCATCGACTGCCGCTTGGAGAGCAGATTGCGCGCCGGGCGGTAACTGAGGCCAAGGAGCAGGGCGGTTACGGCGATCACCACGATCTCGTACCAGAGCGGCGGCGCGGGCAGCGCGGGCGGATCCGCGAGCAACGAACCGTCCACGGCGGACAGCGCGAGAGTGATCGTTATCCAGTTCAGCCAGGCGAAATTGCCGGAGAGCACCAGCCACAGCTGGGTCAGCACAATCAGGCCCGCCGCGACGCTCGCGACGGGCTGCGGCGTGAACAGCAGGATGGGGACCACGAGCTGGGTCACATGGTTGGCGGCCACCTCGACCCGGTGGAAGGGTTTCGGCAGGTGGTGGAAGAACCAGCTCAACGGTCCCGGCATCGGCTGGGTCTCGTGGTGGTAGTAGAGGCAGGTGAGGTTGCGCCAGCACTCGTCGCCGCGGATTTTGATCAGCCCCGCGCCGAATTCCACCCGGAACAGCACCCAGCGAAGCAGCCACAGCACCAGCACGGGCGGGGCTGTGCGGTCGTTGCCGAGGAAGACGGCGAGGAAGCCCGTCTCGAGCAGCAGTGACTCCCAGCCGAAGCTGTACCAGGTCTGTCCGACATTGACGATGGACAGATACAGCACCCACAGCAGCGCCCACCACACCATCGCGGCCCCCAGCGGGATCCGGTCGGCGGCGCCCGCGACCAGGGCCGCGGAGAGCAGACAGCCGGCCCAGGCGCAGATGGCGAAGAAACGGTCGGAGTAGTGCAGTTGGAAGAGGCTCGGCGCGCGGCGCAGCGGTATCCCTCGTACGTACTCGGGCACCGGCAGCATGCCCCGCTCGCCGATCAGCGCCCGGAACTGAAGGGCGGCGGTGAGAAAGGCGATCAGATACATGCCGGCCAGAGCCCGCTGGAAGACCAGCCGGCTCAGCCAGTAGTCACTGTCGCTGAACCACTCCATTACCTTCAGTATCAGGGAGCGGCGATCCGCCGCAGTGTGTGACTGAGCCGCCTGGCGTAAGCCTTCTGCAGTACAGGCACCAGCGGACCCGCGAGCCGGGTGTACCAGGTCGCCGGACGGCTGAACGCCGTCACCGTGAACCACACCGAGCCGTCGTCCCGGATGTCGACGATGAACGACTCCTCGCCGCACTCCGGGTGCCCGGTCAGCGTCCCGTACGCGAAGCCCGTCCGGTTCCTCTCGTACGCGGTCCAGATCACCTCGCACGGCGCGGTGAACCGCAGCTGTCCGACACCGGCCGAGACCTCGAGGCGGGCGCCCGGCTTCGCCTGTACCGCGTTGGTGCGCACCTGGGCGGCCGACCCTCGGTGCATCCGCCAGGTGGTGACCGCTGTGCCGGCGGCCTCGAAGGCGGCGCGGCCCCGGCCGATCCGGGTGGTGTGGTGGAGGTGGTGGTAGCCGTCGGGCAGCGGGCCGAGCCGGGTGGCGCCGGTCTCCGGGTAGTTGAGCGTGCGGCCGGTCTGCCTGCGGACGCTTTTCATGCGGGTGTCTCCTTGAGTCGTCGCCAGGCCAGCACCGAGCAGAGTGCGAAGCCCAGGGCGTTGCCGAGGCCGTGGGTGGCGGCCATCCAGGTCAGAGTGGGGTGGGGCAGTCCGGTGGCCTCGCCGAGCGCCCAGCTCAGGGCGAGCAGCATCGTCGCCACCAGTACGGCGGCCGAGACGGCCAGCAGTGTGCGGGTGAAACGGTCCCGACCGCCGGTCCGGACATCCCGCCAGGTCAGCAGAGCCACGGCCCACATACCGGCGGTCAGCACGAGTGCCCCCAGCAGCTCGGCCCAGTCGTCGAGGAAGTAGCCGCCGAGAACCAGCAGGGTGCCCAGCGGCACACTCAGTGCGGCGAAGCGTCCGGCCGGCCCCGCTGCAGCCCGGCAGACCAGGCCCGCGACCAGCGCGGCGGCGAACCCGGCGAAGTGGAAGTGAGGGACGGTCAGCGCCAGGATCGGCAGGCTGAAGCCGAAGAGCGAGTGCCCCGAGCGCTCGGCGACCAGTGCCAGGCCGGCAACCGCTGGTGTCACCAGCGCGGTGAGCACCGCGATCTCGGCCGGTGCGAGCGAGCGCGTACGGATCAGCCGTCGCGGTGCGTGCAGAGCGAGGGCCAGTGTGCCGAGCGCGTACACGGCCGCGAGTGCCGTGGCTGCGGTCGAGCGCGGCAGCCACAGAGCGACCCCTCCCGGAACAGCGAACAGGAGCCATGTCCGCCGAATGGACGTGAGCTCGGCGCCGTCGATAAGGCGGACTCCGGCGGGCACCACCACCAGCATCCCGAGCATCACGATCAGGTTGACCAGTACGGACATCACATACCCCCCCTGAACTTGAACGTGTTCAGTTTCTTTCGGCCGAGACTATTCCCTTACTTGAACGCGTTCAAGTCGCGGGGGTGGCGGGAATCCGGCAGAACTTGAGGGACATCTCAGGGTGAAGAGGCGGGAGACTTTAGTGCGTTCACCAATTCGTCGTTGGTACGCGGCCGTGGCCGCGCTGTCCGTCGCGCTTCTCGTCGCCGGTTGCGGCGGCGCCGGCGACGCGGCTTCTTCGGGCGCGGGCTCGGGTGCCGACTCGCGGGAGGTCCTCCTCCAGCCGGTCGCAGCCCAGGGTCCGGACCCGTACACGGCATCGACAGCCAGAAATATGACGCCGCCTCTGCCGCCTCCGCCGCCCCGGTCGAGCGTGCCGGGCAACCAGGCCGGCACGGGCCCGGCGATGAGCACGTTCCTGGGTTCGACGCCCGGTCTCTACGGCGGCACCGAGGCCATCGGCAGTTGCGACGTGGGGCAGCAGATCACCCTCCTTGGCCGCGACCGGGCCAAGTCGCGTGCATTCGCGCAGGGCATGGGGGTCGCTCAGGCGGACGTCCCGAACTTCCTGCGCGGCCTGACCTCCGTCATCCTGCGTGCCGACACCCGGGTGACCGGCCATGGGTTCCGTGACGGCTCCACCACCGCCTATCAGTCCGTGCTGCAGGCGGGCACGGCCGTTCTGGTGGACCAGTACGGCGCGCCGCGCGTCCGGTGTGTCGGCGGAAACCCGCTGAAGCCACCGGTCGCCGTCAAGGGCGCCCTCGTGCACAAGGGCCGGGCCTGGGCGGGCTACCGGCCCGAGCAGGTCATCGTCATCAAGCCGACCGCCACGGTGATCAACAACCTCGTGATCGTCAGCGTCCGCAACAACAGCTGGATCGAGCGGAGGGTGGGGACCGACGGCGAAGAGGACAGGAAGCCCGCTGTGCTCCCGCCCGTGCATCCGGACGATGTCTTCGCGAACCCGCAGTCCACGGCACTGACCGGGCCCAGTGATCCCGCGGCACCGAGTGGCCAAGCTCAGCCGGTCAATCCGACCGGGCCGAGCGCGCCGGCGGCACCGAGCGACCAGGCCCAGCCGGGCGACCCGGCCGGGCCGAGCGCGCCGGCGGCACCGAGCGACCAGGCCCAGCCGGGCGACCCGGCCGGGCTGGGCGATGACACGCAGGGCAGCGGCGCCCCTTCGGCCCCGGACTGCCCGGCACCTGCCACCCTCGAGCCGGGGGAGGAGTCGGTATCCAGTCCGCTCGAGCCCGGCTGCCCCACGCCGACCCTGACGGGGCCCGGGCAGCCGCCGGTGGACCCGTCCACCGACCCGTTCCTCGACCCGTTCCTCGACCCGGCCATCGATCCGGCTATTGACCCCGCCGTCGACCCCGCCGTTGCCCCGGATGTGTCCGTGACGGATGAGCTCCCGCCGGCCCCGCCGGAGTTCCTCACCTCCTCCGCGGAGTCGACGGAGCCGGACACCTTCCAGGGCTGAGCCGACGTCCGAACCGGTCGAAGAATCCGACAAATGATGGCAGAGTGGCCCCATGGTTGATCGGGCAGCGGGTGCCCTGTCGCTCCCCGACGACTGGCCGGCCCAACCGGAACTGAGCTTGAACCTCAACCGCATGGGCAGCTTCGACTGGGACCTGGCCAGCGGGCTGATGAACCTGGACCCGGCCGGGCACGAAGTGTTCGACCTGCGTCCCGGCGAGTTCGACGGCCACCCGGGGAACCTGAAGCTCCGGGTGCCGACGGACGAGGCCAGCCGGCTCGACGCCATGGTGTCGCGGGCGCTCAAGAGCGGCAGTCAGCACTACGGCGCGTACTTCCGCATCCGCTGCCGCGACGGCAGCCTGCGCTGGACCCACGCCCAGGGCTTCATCCAGCGCGACAATGCGGGCCGGCCGCTGCGGATCATCGGCATCGTCCGCGACGCCACCGAGGAGCTCGCCGACTCCTCCGCCCGCCTCGAAGTGGATGCGGAGCGCCGTCGGCAGACCAGCGTCGTCGAGAGCACCACGGCCGCCCTCGCTCACGCCAGGACCGTGCAGGAAGTCATCGACGTACTCAGGGACTCGCACGGTCTGGAGCACTTCGGCGCGACCAGCCTGGTCATGGGGCTGCTGGAGTCGGGTGGGCGGATCCATCTGGTCGCCGACGGTCCCGAGGGCTCCTTCGTGCCAGGCACCCGCTACACACGGGTCGACGACGAGTACCCGATGAGTGAGGTCGTACGTACGCTCGCGCCCCGCTTCATCGAGTCCAAACGGGACTTCGCCGACTCCTATCCGCGGCTGTGGCCGCATATCGAAGGGCTCGGCATCAACTCCGCTGTCTATCTGCCGCTGATCGCGCAGGGCCGCCCCATCGGAGCCCTCGGCCTCCTCTACGGCGACAGGACCGGCTTCAGCTCCGAGGAGCGCAATGTGCTGGTCGCGCTCGGCAGCAGCATCGCGCAGAGCCTGCAGCGCGCCGTGCTCTACGACCAGGAGCACGATCTCGCCCAGGGGCTGCAGCAGGCCATGCTGCCGCGCCGGATCCCCGCCGTGCCCGGGGCGCAGATCGCCGTGCGCTACCGCTCAGCGCGGCTGGGCAGGGACATCGGCGGCGACTGGTACGACGTCATCGCGCTGCCCGGCGGGCGGGTCGGCGCGGTCATCGGCGACGTGCAGGGCCATGACACACACGCCGCCGCGGTGATGGGGCAGCTGCGCATTGTGCTGCGGGCGTACGCCGCCGAGGGGCACACTCCGGCCACCGTGATGGCGCGCGCCTCGGTCTTCCTCCATGAACTCGACACCGAGCGGTTCGCGACCTGTATGTACGCGGAGGTCGATCTGTCGACCGGTGTGATGCAGCTGGTGCGCGCGGGGCATGTGGACCCGTTGGTCCGGGACAACGACGGCGGCACCCGTCGGCTGCCGGTGGAGGGCGGGCTGCCGCTGGGGCTCTCCGCGGAGTTCGGCCGGCTCGAATACCCGGTCACCACCGTCGAGTTGGACCCTGGACAGACCCTGCTCTTCTACACGGACGGGCTGGTCGAGGTGCCCGGCGCCGACCTCGACGACGGAATGCAGATGCTGACGGCGCTGGTGCGCGGCGGCCCGCGCGATCTGCAGCTGCTGGGCGACCAGCTGTGCGATGTGGTCGACGAGCGGAGCGGCGACGACGATGTGGCGATCCTGCTGCTCCGCCGCAAGGGCGCGTACACCCCGCAGACCGGGGGCCGGCTGCAGCAGCATGTCGCGCAGAACGACCCCGAGGCGCTGCGCTCGGCCCGGCACATGATCCGGGCGGCTACCGGGGCCTGGGGGGCGCGCGAGCGGTCGGACGAGATCGAGCTGGCCGCCGACGAAATGATCACCAATGCGCTGATGCACACCGACGGCGGGGCGATCGTCACCATCCGCGTGCTGTCCGGGGTGGAGCGTCGGCTGCGGGTGGAGGTCGAGGACCGCTCCAGTGCGCTGCCGCGCCGGCGCGACGCGGGTGAGTCGGGTGTGTCCGGGCGCGGTCTGATGCTGGTGGACCGGCTGGCTGAGGCGTGGGGCGTGGAGTCGCGAGGAAGCGGCAAATGCGTGTGGTGCGAGTTCATGATTCCGGAGAGGCCGAAATCTTGATTATTACCAGTTGTTAACTGTCCGTGAACTGATCGTACTTGACCGTAACCGACCGCAGGCGATTGACTTCGCACACCTGGCCTTCTAGGACATGAGGAACCATTGAGCAGCGAGCTCCTCGCACCTCTCGACCTGGCGTTCTGGCACCTTGAGTCCGCCGGTCATCCGATGCATCTCGGCGCCCTGGCATTCTTCGCTCCCGCTCCCCCTGCCGTGGCCACGGCGGCCGCCGGGCCGGGCGCACGGGGCGGCGACCGCCTCCTCGACCTGCTCGCCGGTCGTGCCGCGGCGATCCCCCGGCTGCGGATGCGGGTGCGTGACGTTCTGCTCCCCGTCGGCGGCGCCGCCTGGGCCATGGCCACGGACTTCGACGTACGACGGCATGTGCACCACCTCCGCCTCCCCGACGGCGACTTCGCCGCCGAGGCCACCGCCATCGCCGCCGAGCTGATGGAGCGGCCCCTCGAGCGCGGCCTGCCGCCCTGGGAGATGTATCTCCTCACGGGCGCCGACGACGGCGACGAAGGACCGTTCGCGGTACTGGTCAAGCTCCACCACGCGCTGGCCGACGGTATGCGCGCGGTCGCCATCGGGGCAGGCATCTTCGACCAGATCGCCGACGCGCGCACCGTCGGCGTACGGCGGACGCGCACCGTACCGCCCCGGCCGTGGACCGCGGGTCCCTGGCAGGTGGCCGGTTTCGCCCGGGCCCGTATCGAGGAGCTGGGCCGCGCCGTCGGCGTCGGAGCCTCCGTCGTACGGGCCAGCAGGCTCGACCCCCGGGGTGTGCCCGCGCTCTCCGCAGGCTCCAGCGGCACACGACGGCTCGGCACCGCCGTGCTCGACCTGGAGGATGTGCAGCAAGTACGCAGGGCGGTGGGCGGCACGGCCAACGACGTACTTCTCGCCACCGTGGCGGGCGCACTGCGGCGCTGGATGGGAGGCCGGGACGAGCGGCTGCCCGCCGCCGATCCGCGCGCCCTGGTGCCGGTCTCCCGGCGCAGGCCCGGTAGCCCGTCCGGCTCGGGCAACAAGTTCTCCGCGTATCTGCTTCCGCTCCCCGTCTCCGACCCCGACCCGCGCTCGCGGCTCGACGCCGTTCGCACCGCCATGGACCGCAACAAGGCGGCGGGCCCTTCGCGCGGCGCCGGTGCGCTGGCCGTAGTCGCCGATCAACTGCCGCCGCTGGCCCACCGGTTCGGTGCGCCACTGGCCGGAGGCGCGGCCCGGATGCTCTTCGACGTCCTGGTCACCAACGTGCCGCTGCCGCGCTCGGCCCTCTCGCTCGGCGGCTGCCCGCTGCGCGAGGTCTACCCGATGGCGCCGCTGGCCCGCGGACAGTCCCTGGCGATCGCCATGTCGACCTACGGCGGTCAGGTGCATGTGGGCCTGGTCGCCGACGGAAAGGCCGTGCCCGATCTGGACCGGCTCGCGGAGAGTCTGAGTGAGGAGCTCGCAGAACTGCTCAGCGTCACCGTCGCCGGATAGACGCGGAAGTCTCGCCGGGCCCCGGGTCTCACCAGTCCCGATCCTCACCGAGCCCGAGCCTCACTGGGTCGAGTCTCACCGGCCCTGATGGATCCGATAGATCGGACAGGTCGGACGCCGAGCCCCAGATCTGGCTGCTTCAAGGGTGTTGACGCCCTTAAGTGATCCGATGAATATTCGTCGTGATCGGTGAATGCCAGCGAGGGGGCAGCAGCGGGATGCGATGGAGCACGCTCGGACGCAGCGCGGTCGACATCACTGAACTGTCCTTCGGCGCGGCCGGAGTCGGCAATCTGTACACCCCTGTCGAACCGGAGGCGGCCGCGGCCGCGATCGACGCCGCATGGGACACGGGAATCCGCACCTTCGACACCGCGCCGCACTACGGGCTCGGCCTCTCCGAACGCAGGCTCGGCGCGGCACTGCGCACCCGGCCCCGCGACGCGTACACCCTCTCCACCAAGGTCGGGCGGCTGCTCGACCCCTGCGAGGCCCGCGGCGACGACCTCGCGCACGGCTTCGCCGTGACCGCCGATCACCGCCGCGTATGGGACTTCAGCGCCGACGGCGTGCGCCGCAGCATCGAGGAGAGCCTCATCAGGCTCGGCCTCGACCGGATCGACATCGTCTATCTGCACGACCCGGACGACCACGAGGAAGCTGCCCTCCTCCACGGCTATCCGGCACTGGAACAGCTGCGCGCCGAAGGCGTCGTCGGCGCGATCGGCGCCGGGATGAACCAGACCGCGATGCTCACCCGCTTCCTCCGCGACACCGACGTCGACGCCGTCCTGTGCGCCGGCCGCTACAGCCTGCTCGACCAGAGCGCGCTGGAAGAACTGCTGCCCGAAGCAGCCGCCCGCGGCAAGAGCGTCGTCGTCGGTGGGGTCTTCAACTCCGGGCTGCTCGCCGATCCGCGCCCCGGCGCCCGGTACGACTACACGGCCGCGCCCGACGGCATCCTGCAGCGGGCCCTGCGGCTCAAGGCCGTCGCCGAACGGCACGGCGTACCGCTGCGCGCCGCCGCGCTCCACTACCCCTTCGGCCATCCGGCCGTCGCCGGCGTGTTGGTCGGCGCCCGGTCCGCCGACGAAGTAAGGGACGCCGCCGAGCTGCTCGGCCACTCCGTCCCGACCGAGCTCTGGGACGAACTGCGCGCCGAAGGACTGCTGCCGAAGGACGGGGATGCCCGATGAGAGTCGCCCTGCACACCAGGGTCCGCGCCGACCGCGTCGCCGAGTACGAGGCGGCGCACCGCGAGGCCCCCGAGGAGCTGACCGCCGCGATCCGTGCCGCCGGAGTCACCTCCTGGACGATCTGGCGCAGCGGCACCGACCTCTTCCACCTCCTCGACTGCGCCGACTACGCCCGGCTGCTGGCCGAACTGGAAGAACTCCCCGTCAATATCGCCTGGCAGGCGCGGATGGCCGAACTCCTCGATGTCGTACACGACTACTCCGCGGACGGCGCCGCGGCCGGACTGCCCGTCGTCTGGGAGCTGTGAGCCATGGCGATCATCGACGCCCACCACCATGTCTGGGACCTCTCCGTACGGGACCAGGACTGGATCACCGGTCCCGACCTGGCCCCCATCCGCCGCAACTTCACCCTCGACGACCTCGCACCCGAGGCGCGCGCCGCAGGCGTACGCGCCACCGTCCTCGTCCAGACGGTCACCGTCGCCGATGAGACCCCGGAGTTTCTCGCCCTCGCCGACGGCAGCGACCTCGTCGCGGGCGTCGTCGGCTGGACCGACCTCACCGCGCCCGATGTCGCCGACACCCTGGCGGCCCTGCGTGAACTCCCGGGCGGTGACCGGCTGGTCGGCATCCGCCACCAGGTCCAGGGCGAGAGCGACCCCGAGTGGCTGCTCCGCCCCGACGTACTGCGCGGTCTCGCCGCCGTCGCCTGTGCCGGACTTGTCTACGACCTTGTGGTGCTGCCGAAGCAGCTGCCCGCGGCGTCCGAGGCGGCGGCCCGGCTGCCCGCGCTCACCTTCGTACTCGACCATCTGGGCAAGCCGCCCATCGCCTCGAAGGAACTGGAGCCCTGGGCGAGCGATGTGCGCGCACTCGCGGCCCGGCCGAACACCGTCTGCAAACTCTCCGGCCTGGTGACCGAAGCGGCGTGGTCCAGCTGGACCACGCCGGATCTGCGTCCGTACGCCGACACGGTCCTCGACGCCTTCGGCCCCGGCCGGCTGATGTTCGGATCCGACTGGCCGGTGTGCCGGCTGGCCGCCGGCTACGGAGAGGTGGTCGCCGCGGCCCGCGCGCTCACGCACCGGCTGGGTGACGGAGAACGCCGCGCGGTGTTCGAGGCAACGGCGAGCCGCGTCTACGGTCTGCGGCAGCTGTGAACCTGCGGCCGCCGTGCCCCTGCGGCACCCTGGATGCATGCCTGAACTGCCCGAAGTCGAAGCGCTGAGAGAGTTCCTCGACAGCCACCTGGTGGGACAGGAGATCGCCCGCGTCCTGCCGCTGGCGATCAGCGTCCTCAAGACGTACGACCCGCCGCTCACCGCCGTCGAAGGCGCCACCGTCACCGCCGTGGACCGGCACGGGAAATGGCTCGACATCAGCGCGGGCGGACTCCACCTCGTCACCCATCTCGCCCGGGCGGGCTGGCTCCAGTGGAAGGACGAGTTCCCGGCAGCGCCGCCACGCCCGGGCAAGGGCCCGCTCGCCCTGCGCACCGTCCTGGCCGGCGGCGGCGGCTTCGACCTCACCGAAGCCGGCACCACCAAACGCCTCGCCGTCCATCTCGTACACGACCCGGCCGAGGTGCCCGGCATCGCCCGCCTCGGCCCCGACCCGCTCGCCGACGCCTTCGACCGCGACGCCTTCGCCGCGCTGCTCGCCGGGGAACGACGGCAGATCAAGGGCGCTCTGCGCGACCAGAGCCTCATCGCCGGCATCGGCAACGCATACAGCGACGAGATCCTGCACGTCGCCAGGATGTCGCCGTTCAAGCCCGTGCAGAACCTCGACGAGAACGCGACCACCGTGCTGTACGAGGCGCTGCGCTCCACCCTGCGCGAAGCCGTCGAGCGCTCGCGCGGAGTAGCGGCGGGTCGGCTCAAGGCCGAGAAGAAGAGCGGCCTGCGGGTCCATGGGCGTACCGGACAGCCGTGCCCCGTCTGCGGCGACACCATCCGCGAGGTCTCCTTCAGCGACTCCTCGCTGCAGTACTGCGCCACCTGTCAGACCGGCGGCAAGCCGCTCGCCGACCGCAGGCTCTCGCGGCTGCTGAAGTAGCACCGCCCGGCCGGAAAGCGCCCTGTTCAGCCGGGGATCCGGAGTCCCGCGCAGTTCCGGGAGTTCCGGGAGCTATCCCTTGAGCGTGACGACAGGCTGGCCGTCGAGGGTACGGACCTCCCAGCGGCCGATCTCGCCGCTCGGCACGTCCGTACCTCCCTCGATGTCCAGCGGCTGCTCATGCCCCGGCGAGTTCGGATTTCCGTAACCGCCCGCCGGAACCGACCAGCTGAGGACAGGATGTTCAATGCCGTCCTTGCCGATGGCGACCAGCCGGCATTTGGCCGGTCCGGTCAGGCCCGCAAGCCGCAGCGCGACGGCGGTGCCCCACGCCCGGTTCTCGATCGCGGCGGACGCGGTGACTCCGGTCGTGGCGTCCTTGGCCACCACCCGCTGCCCGACAGCGGGCCCGCCGGCCTGGTCCTGGAGTGCCACCACCGCAGTGGGCGCCCCGACGATCAGCGCGGCGGCCGCCGCGACCAGCCGCAGCCGGCGCCCGGAGCTCCGCCGCCGCACCATCGTGACCTCGTCGGTGAGCCGCTCGAGCAGCTGCCCGGAGGGCAGCGGCTCGACCCGGCCGGGACCGCCCAGTTCGGAAAGCGACGCGGCAAGGGAGGCGAAGTCGGAGAGCTGTACCGTGCAGGTGACGCATTCGGACAGATGCTCCTCGAAACGGAAGGCGTCCGCGGGCTCCAGGACGCCCAGCGCATAGGCGGCCACGTCCCGGTGCCGCTGCTGCATGCTCATGGGTCCTCGATTCGTCACTTGCGGTGCTGCGTCTGACGCGGTCTGTCGCCCAGGAGTACGCATCAGGCCGCCGCTCTGCTCAACTTTGTGCACGATGAGCGCAACTGCCCCTGTGGGTTCGGCGGAGCCGTGCCGGAGTGGGACGGAGCTCGATCGCCCAACTCCCTTCAGGCCAGGGCTCATCGACATCGCCGGCGCACCCGCGCTGCGGGCGATGTTCTCGGAACAGGACCTGGTCGACGGCCACGGCGACGACAGCCCGTAGTCCCGGAATCGAGCCCCGCATACACTCCGCAGCATGCTGCGCGTACTGGCTGTCGACGACGAGAAACCGGCACTCGAAGAACTGCTCTACCTCCTCCGCTCCGACGCACGCATCAGGAGCGCGGAAGGGGCCACCGACGCCGCCGAGGCGCTGCGACGCATCAGCCGCGCCCTGGACGCGGGCCCGGACGGTGATGACGGCATCGATGTCGTCTTTCTCGACATCCATATGGCCGGGCTCACCGGACTCGACGTCGCCAGACTGCTGGCCGGCTTCGCCAGGCCGCCGCTGATCGTCTTCGTCACCGCGCACGAGGGCTTCGCCGTACAGGCCTTCGACCTCAAGGCCGTCGACTATGTGCTCAAGCCGGTGCGCAGGGAGCGGCTGGCCGAAGCGGTACGGCGCGTCCGTGACCTGGTCGTCCCGGCACGCGAGGCGCGGCCGCCCGGCCCGGTGGGCCGCCCCGCCGTACCCGCCCACATACCGAACACCGCACCCGCCGTGGCACAGAACGACCTGCCGGGCACAGCCGCCGGCGCGGAACAGATCCCGGTCGAGCTGGGCGGCGTCACTCGCTTCGTACCGATCGCCGACATCGCCTACGTCGAGGCCCAGGGTGACTACGCACGCCTGCACACCAAGGACGGCAGTCACCTGGTGCGCATCCCGCTCTCCACTCTGGAGGAGCGCTGGGCCTCCCGCGGCTTCGTACGGATACACCGCAGCCACCTCGTCGCCCTCGCCCGCATCGACGAACTACGCCTCGACGCCGGGGCGACCACTGTCCGCGTGGGCGCCGCCGAACTCGCCGTCAGCCGCCGCCATGCGCGTCAGCTGCGCGATCTGCTGATGCGGCACGCCAGGGGCTGAACCGCGACCGACCCGACCGCCGCGCCCCGGACCCGACCGTGCGCGACCGACCGTTCGACGGTCCTGGAGAGCCGCTCGTCGTCCCGGCACGGCCGTACGGCGACGGGCGTCATCCGCTGACAGAGCCGCCGCCGGATTCGGCGGCAGCCGCCCCTGTCCGCCGCCTAACCTTGATCTGGCAAGCGGAGAAGGGGCCTGATGTCCGATATCGAAGCACTGCTCGAAGAGCTCAGGGGCCTGCCGGCGACCCGGGTGTCCAGCGCTCGTGACCTCGAGGCACTCCTTGCGACGCTGAAGAGCGCGGCCGGCCGCTGGGCGGATGTGCTCTACGAGATCCAGGAATCGGCCCAGGGACTCGTCGGCCCCCGCGCCGAAGCCGCCCTCGAAGTCGCCTTCCGCAGGGCCGAGGAATCGTACGTCGAGCTCGAGATCGCCCTCAGCGACTGCGCCGCCCAGCGGACGGGCCACTGAAAAACTGGCGTCTACCGTCGGTAATCGCTCCTGCGTAGACTCCACAGCCCCCGAGGTTCGCCGAGAGACGCTGGAGCGGACGACGATGTCTGCAGAGCAACAACCCCGCCGCGAGGTCGTCACCGGCGTGCCACGCAGCGCCAGACGACGGCCCGGACACGCCCCCGCCCGGTCCGAGATCACCGAGCAGACCACTCTCGGCGCCACGTACGTACGCTCCTTGATGCGCAGCCAGTTGCGGGCCGCGCTCTGCGCGCTGGGGACGCTCGCGCTGCTCGTCGGCTCCCTGCCCCTGCTCTTCGCGCTCCCTGCCGCGTTCGGCGGCACCCTCTCCTCGCCGGAGCCCTTCGTCTGGGCGGCGCTCGGCGTGGCGGTCTACCCCGTGATGTGGCTGACCGCGCGCTGGTACGTACGCCGGGCCGAACGCAACGAACAGGACTTCACCAGGCTCGTCGAAGGGCGCTGACGGGTGCTCCCGGAGGACTCGACGTGAACCAGACCTACGCGGTGACCGCCGTCACCGCCGTGGTGCTCGCCACCGTGCTCATCGGCGCGCTCGGCCTGCGAATATCCCGCACCACCTCCGACTTCTACGTCGCGTCCCGCACGGTGAAGCCCGGCCTCAACGCCGCTGCCATCAGCGGCGAGTACCTCTCCGCCGCCTCCTTCCTCGGCATCGCGGGGCTGGTGCTCCTCCAGGGCCCCGACATGCTCTGGTACCCGGTCGGGTACACCGCCGGCTATCTCGTTCTGCTGGTGCTGGTCGCCGCACCGCTGCGCCGCTCGGGGGCGTACACCCTCTCCGACTTCGCAGAGGCCCGGCTCGAGTCCGCCGCCGTACGCCGGCTCGCCAGCCTCTTCGTCGTCGGCATCGGCTGGCTCTATCTGCTGCCCCAACTCCAGGGCGCGGGACTGACCCTGGAGATCCTCACCGGCGCGCCGAACTGGGTCGGCGGCCTTGTCGTCGCCTTCGTCGTCACCGGGGCCGTCGCCGCGGGCGGCATGCGCAGCATCACCTTCGTCCAGGCCTTCCAGTACTGGCTCAAGCTCACCGCGCTGCTGGTGCCCGCGCTCTTTCTCGTTGCTGCCTGGCTCGGCGACGACGCGCCACGCGCCCGCTTCGACGCGCCCACGCTCTTCCGCGAACACACCGTCGTACGCGTCGACGACACCGTCCGGATCGATCTCGAGGGACCGCTCACCCTCGCCGTGTCCGGCGGCATCGACGGCACACCGTACGAGGAGGAGCGGCAGATCACCCTCGGCAGAGGCACCCACCGCATCGAGGCGGGCACCACGCTGCGCTTCCCACAGGGTTCCGAAGTACCCGCGCGGGCCACCGCCGGGGCCGACCCGGCCGGCTGGTCCCAGCCGCTGTCCGGCGGCCGCGACGGCTACCACCTCTATGCCACGTACGGCCTCATCCTCGCCACCTTCCTCGGCACGATGGGACTCCCGCATGTCGCCGTCCGCTTCTACACCAGCCCCAACGGACGCGCCGCGCGTCGTACGACCCTCGTCGTCCTCGGGCTGATCGGCGCGTTCTATCTGCTGCCGCCGGTCTACGGAGCGCTCGGGCGGATCTACGCACCCGAACTCGCCCTCACCGGCGACGCGGATGCCGCCGTGCTGGTGCTGCCCGAACGGATCATCGGCGGCATCGCGGGGGATCTGCTCGGCGCGCTGCTCGCGGGCGGCGCCTTCGCGGCATTCCTGTCCACCGCCTCCGGACTGACCATGTCCGTCGCCGGTGTGATCACGCAGGATGTGCTGCCCGCACGTGGCGTACGGAGCTTCCGCCTCGCCACCCTCCTCGCCATGGCGGTGCCGCTCGGCGCGAGCGTCGTGGCCACCAATGTGCCGGTCGCCGACGCGGTGGGGCTGGCCTTCGCCGTCTCGGCGTCCTCGTTCTGCCCGCTGCTGGTGCTCGGCATCTGGTGGCGCGGGCTCACGCCACCCGGTGCCGCCGCCGGACTGGTGATCGGCGGCGGCGCCGCGCTGACCGCCGTAATGGCCACCCGCGCGGGCCTCGCGCCGGAGGGCTGGCCGCACACCTTGATGGCCTGGCCCGCCGTGTGGTCGGTGCCTCTCGGCTTCCTGACCATGGTGCTGGTGTCACTGGCCACCCCGCGTCACATACCGGCCGGCGCCGCCGCCATCCTCGCGCGGCTGCATCTGCCGGAAGACCTCGCAGGCAGGCCGCAGCCCGAAGGAGCCGAACGATGACCGGGATCGGTATGGCCGCACTCGCCGCTGCGGGGGCGGTACTGCTCGCGGCCGGCATCGCGATCGGCCGCCTGACCGCCCGACGGGGCGGCAAACCCGACCTCGACCTCGGCACACCCGTCGAACGGGCCACCTTCCAGACTCTGCACACCGCCTCGCTCGCCGCGCCCCCGCTGCGCGCCGGCCTCACCGAGGACACCGCGCGCAAGGCCGCCCGCAGGCTGCGCTCACTGCTCGGCACCGAGGCACTCTGCCTCACCGACCGCGAATCCGTGCTCGCCTGGGACGGCCGCGGCGCCGACCACCATGAACAGCGGGTGATGGTGCGTGTCGCCGACATGCTGGACTCCGGGCGCAGCCAGAGTGTGCACACCGAGTGCGAGGACCTGGAGTGCCCGCTGCGCTGGGCCGTGATCGCCCCACTGACCGGCGAGGAAGGAGTGCTCGGCGCGCTCGTCGCCTACGGATCACGGGAGTCGGCCGTCCTGGTGCGGGCCGCGACGGAAGTGGCCCGCTGGGTCTCCGTGCAGCTGGAACTGGCCGAGCTCGACCGCTCCCGTACCCGGCTGATCGAGGCGGAGATCCGTGCCCTGCGTGCCCAGATATCGCCGCACTTCATCTTCAACTCGCTCGCCGCGATCGCCTCGTTCGTCCGCACCGACCCCGAGCGCGCTCGCGAACTGCTGCTGGAATTCGCCGACTTCACCCGCTACTCCTTCCGCAGGCACGGTGACTTCACCAATCTCGCCGATGAACTGCGTTCCATCGAGCAGTACTTGGCGCTCGCCGGGGCCCGCTTCGGCGACCGGCTCAAGGTGACGCTCCAGGTGGCCCCGGAAGTGCTGCCGGTGACCGTGCCGTTCCTGTGTCTGCAGCCGCTGGTCGAGAACGCCGTCAAGCACGGTCTGGAGGACTCCAGGGACGAATGCCGGGTCACCATCGCGGCGCGGGACGCCGGGGCCGAGGCCATGGTGACCATCGAGGACGACGGCGTGGGCATGGACCCGGCCGTGCTGCGGGGGATCCTCGCGGGGCAGCGGCCGGCCTCGTCGGGCATCGGACTGTCCAATGTCGACGAACGGCTGCGCCAGGTGTACGGCGACGACTACGGACTCGTCATCGAGACCGGCGTCGGCGCGGGCATGAAAATCACGATGCGGATCCCCAAGTACCGGGCGGGTGTGCACTCATCGGCCGGACGCCGGGCCGGCGGATGAGATTTCCGCGTCCACATTGAGTCGTCTCGCCACCCGTTTCGTACTGACCGGTGACGATGAGCGACCAGGAGCGGTCGCCCTCAGAAGAGGTGGATGGCCAGATGGCTCAGCGGCAGACCCAACTGCCAGGCCGGAGTCCATATCTGCTCGCACTCGTCCACCGGCACGTCCAGCGGGCCGGCCGGGGCCCACGGTCCGCTGTCGCCGAGATCGGCGGCCAGCAGCTCCGTCTGCCGCAGCCAGCTCCAGGTGGCCCTCGCGAGCGCGAGATCCACATCGGCCCCCGCGGCGAGGTCCTGCTCCCGCTCCTCCCGGGCGGCCAGCCGCTCCTGCACCCAGTCCTGCCAGGGATGGCCGTACGAGGTGAGGGACAGCCACTCGTCGATGCGGGAGACCCCCCGGACACCCCCGAGTTCGTTCGCGCTGTCGCACAGATAGATGGTGAGCGCCAGCGTCTGTCTTCCCGCGCGGAACTCGAGCGAGCCGTTCCCCACGAGAGCACCCGTGCGGAGCATCTCGTCGGCGATGTACTCGGCGCAGAGCCATGCCATGGGTACTGCCAGCCCGCCGCTGCTGGTGCCGTTCGAACTCTCGGGCCGCACTCTTCCCACCTTCTTCCCGGACGACGTCGTATACCGACTCGACCACGAGCCTCCACCGAGAAACACGGCTGAGGGCCCGTCTTTACTCAACTTCAGCGTGAGGTTTCGCATACGGTCACCCCTTTGTCGTGGTCCCAGAGGGAGCTGGCCACCACCGGGGCGGCCGGGGTGGAAGGGACCTCGCCACAGCCCGAAGCGAGCCATGGTGTCAGGCCGCCACGGCTGCCCATCCGGACCGCCAGCTGCCGTCGAGGAGCTGGAAGCGCAACAGCCCCGCGCGGCACCGCCGCCACGCAGGGCTGCCCGCGTCCGCCGCGCTCAGTGCGAGGAGTGCGAGGGCCGTGGCGGGCGGTTCGTCCTCGATGCGGCTGCCGTCCCGCCGCGCCGCCGCGATACGGGCCACCGCCTCACGCACCGGCTGCCGGCCGGCCGCCGGATGTTCCACCAGGAGCCGTGCCGCCCACAGGGCGGGGGAGCCGGACCGCCCGGTGAACGGGCAGGGCGTGGCGGTCGCGATGTCGTGGGCGAGCAGCCCGGCCAGCCGGCCGGGCGGCGCACCGCCGACGACCCCCAGATCGACATGGAGGGCCACCGCCTGGACGATCCGGGACAGAGCCGCGTACCCGGGCGCGGCGAGCAGCGGATGGCTCAGATCGACGGGCTTCCCCTCGCGCAGCGCCAGCGTCCGCAGCGCCGACTGGATCAACATCAACTCGGTGACGGGGGCGCCGGATTGGGGACCGGCGCCACGCAGCCAGCGGCGCGCACGCCGGGCCGCGCGGGCCGCCGCGGCGTCGGGACAGCGGCTCAGCGCCAGGCAGGCCAGCGCCGTCTCGGCGATCGCCGGTCGCCGGGCAGGGGGCGTCTCGGTCACAGGAACCGTCCTCGGGTGGCTCGGAACACGCAGTACGTACGTCGTGTCAGTACGCGCACCGCCGGGCCCGGGTTCAGCCGCAGCATCGCCTTGAGCACACCGCGCTCCCTGGCGGTGCCCGAGGAAGACCTGGCACACGTTCAGAAAGAGACACGACCGCGGCGGAAGATCATCGGTGTCGGTCGCCGCCGGGTGTGGCGAGTGCGTGCCGGAGAGCCGCCAGCGCGTCGTCGTCCGTGACGCCGAGATTCCGGGCCGCGGCAGCATAGTTGCGGGCGTGCTCCGCGAGCCTGTCCCTGGCGTCGGTGCCTGTGGCGGTGGCCGCTACGCGGGTGCCGGATCCTCGCCGGCTGTGCACCAGTCCCGCCGATTCCAGCTCGCGATAGGCCCGCACCACGGTGTTGTTGGCCAGTCCCAGGTCGGAGGCGAGCTGGCGCACGGGCGGCAGTTTGTCACCCTCACGCATGCGCCCCACCGCGATCAGATCGGCGAACTGCCTTCTGATCTGCTCGAACGGCGGCACGGGGGTGGCGGGGTCCACCCGGATGACGAGCCCGTCGGCCGTCACGGCCGCGCCTTGATGTGCGCCTGTGGCAGGAGCAGGGCGCCCAGGCAGCATCCCGCGGTCAGCGCCGAGGCGAACGCGGTGATTCCCAGTCCCCAGAGGCTCACGCTCTCCATCCATCCTCCGCAGCTCAGGCTGAGCACGGCCGTCGCCATGGTCAAGGACACGGCGAAGAGCGGTGCCGCCACCAGCATCCCCCACGCACCGACGATCGCGCGCGCCCGGATACGTCGCTGATCGTCGCTTGCGGAGCGCATGGTGATGCGCCGCAGAGCCGGAACGCACACAAGGGTGCCGACGACGAGGCCGCCGAGAACCGGCCAGGCGTAGTACGGCCCGGGCCAGGGCCCGATGAGCTGATGGCGGCCGCGGCACGTCATGGCAAGTGCCCGGCCCGCGTGCCCGGCGCTGTCCGTGGCGGACGTGACCACGGCGATGGCCAGCAGGCTCGGCAGGAGTGCGGCCTGCACAGCAAGCGCGGCCGTCAGTCCGCGGGGAATATGGTCGCGTATCCGACGTGGGGCCACCGTGGCCTGTCGGACGCCGCTTCCCGCCGGATGCGCGATCAGGTCTGCCGCGAGCACGCCGGCGACGGCGCAGATCCCGAGAACGGGGATGGCGTAGAGCAGATCGACATCGGCCTCGGAGCTGAAGGTGACCGTCTTGCCGACGAGGACTCCGACTACGAGTCCGCTCCAACGGACCGGCGCGTCGGCCCAGTTGCGCCACGTGGTGTGCGTTTCCGGAGAAGTGGACATGACGTACCCCCATGCACATCGACCAAGCGTGTCAGTTGATTGACACAATCTGCCTACCGAAGGGGAACTGTGTCAAGAGGCTGACACAATCCAGGCGTCGTGTGGGCCGGTCGGGTACAACAGTTGGGCACGCGGCGGGAGTTGCTGCGCGAGGCTGCCACCGCCAGGGTGGATGTCACCATAACTCCCCTCCCGGGGTGCCCTGTTGGCCGCGTCGCCGGGGCCGCACCGAGCCTCGGAGAGCGGCGGGACGCCCCGTGGAGTTGTCCGCCACCCGGCGCACACGGGCCTGCTGGGTGCTCAGCGGCCGAACGGGGCGACGAGTACGGCGTCGAACAGCGACGAACTGTCGAACGGCACGACGAGCGGTGCGGCGGACGGCCGGCCCCGGCCGTCGCCAGTGCTGTGACCGGGAAGGTTCACCGGGTTGGGCGCTCACCCCGTTCGTGAGGGGCGGTCGGTTGTGCAAGGGCAAGCCGCCCTCATCGCGCTGCCCTCGGTGGGCGACAATGGCACCGTGGAGCCAACCAGTCGGGTCATCGTTGCTTTGGATTTCGACAACCGTCGAGCTGCTGACGAGATCGTCGACCGGCTCGGTGATGAGTGCTGTTTCTACAGGGTTGGGATGGAGCTGCTCACTGCGGCCGGACCTGACCTCATCGAGCACCTCGTTGGCAGGGGCAAGGACGTGTTCCTGGATCTGAAACTCTTTGAGATCCCGAACTCTGTCGCCGGTGCTGTCCGTGCTGCAGGTGCCCTGGGTGTCTCCATGGTGACCGTGCACAGTATGGGCGGCGCTGACATCATGGGAGCCGCTGTCGCAGCGGCCCGCGACTTTCCTCATCTACGGGTTCTCGCACTCACTGTCGTCACCAGCATGACCGGCTCCGACCTCGCTGACATCGGCGTCAATTCCTCGACCGAAACGCAAGTGCTGCGGCTGGCAAGACTGGCGAAACGCGCTGGATGCCACGGCGTGATCGCGTCGCCTCAGGAAGCTGGACTTCTGCGGGCTGAGCTCGGTGCCGGCAGTCTGATCGTCACGCCGGGAGTCACGCTCTCTGGTGAATCACGGGCCGAGCACGCCCGACCAGGCACACCGCGCGCGGCCATCGCCGCGGGCGCATCACATATCGTGGTGGGCCGAACGATCACTCGTGCGGCAGACCCAGTAGCTGCGGTGCGGCTCGTCCGCGCCAACATGGGGCGGTGAGCGGAAGCGAACGCTGCTCTGCTCACGGGACGCTGGTGAGGGGCCGTCCACCTCAGCGGATGCCTCTCTCGCTGCGGATGCGGGCTCGTTCCTTGCGCTGTGCGGCCAGGACGTCGGGGTGGTGAGCGTTGATGTGCGCCAGCGCAGGTAGCCGTGCAGCTCACGGGTCTGGACGGCGTGGTTCGGATGGTGGGAGTTGGCCAGTGTGAACTGCCGCAGCGGCCCGAAGTGCGCCTCGATCGGGTTGGCCCAGGAGGTGTTGGCGGGGGTGAAGCACAGCTCGACCTTGTCTTCCGCGCCCACTGGCGGATCTTCGCTCCCTTGTGCGCGGAGAGGTTGTCCAGGATCACGTGGAGCGGGGCGCCGTCCGGAGGGGCAACGCGGATCGAGCAGCAATCCGAACCTTCCCGGTCACAGCACTAGCGGCCGGCGGTCGCCGACGAGGTGGGCCTGCTGTATCCCGGCAGGCAGCGGGCGAGCGCGCGCAGCCCGTAGTAGGAACGCGACTTGACCGTACCGGCGGGTATACCGAGTGCCTGGGCGGCCTCGTTGACGCTCAGCCCGTGGAAGTAGATCTGGACCAGCACGGCCCGGTGCTCGGGGCTCAGCGACCCGACCGCCGCCCGGACGTCGAGCGCGGCGACAGCGCTCTCCGTGATGTCCGCCGGGTCGGGCGTGGTGGCCAGAACACCGTCGCCGATCTCGGTGGGACGGGCCATCCGGGACCGGCGGGCGTCGATCGCGAGGCGGCGCCCGACCGTGAAGAGCCAGGGCCGCATCGACTCGTACGGACCGTCGAACGCCTCGGGGTGCTGCCAGGCGCGTACGAGCGTCTCCTGCAGCAGATCCTCGGCGCGCTGCTGGTCCCCGTAGGTCAGTCCGAGCAGAAAGCTCAGCAGTGCGGGGCCGTGTTCACGCTGCAGCTCCGCCATGGCCCGATCGTCGGTCGTCGCGGTCGCGGTCGCCATTGCCAACACCCTTTCGCGCTGAAGTCGCTGCCACGTGGCGTATACGAACGCATCCAGGCGTGAAGGGACAGACAGTGCACAGTGGTCTTCGGCGAGCGGTCGCACGGAGCGACGAATGGTGCGGTGAACGGTCGGCCGGAACGGCACCACTACGGAACGACGGTCACCGGCCAGCGCCCCGCCTTCACCAGCCGTACCGCCACCGAACCGATGAACCGGTGGCCCGCCGACTCCGAAGCCCCGACCACCACGGCGTCCGCCTTCAGCTCGTCGGCCGCCGCCACAAGACCGCTGTACGGGTCACCGCGGAAGGTGTGGAACTCCCAGCGGACCTCCCATATGCCCTTGACCCGCTCGGCGGCGGAGCGGATCTCGGCCACCAACTCCTCGGCGATCTCGCCCGTCATGTCCCCGACCGTGACCGGGACCCCGAGCGCCGCACCCGCCGGCATTACCGGCTGGACGTACACGATGGCGAGCAGGGCATTCTGTCGTCGCGCGAGGCCGCCCGCGTACGACGCCGCACGCAGTGAGGAGTCGGATCCGTCCATACCGACGACGATGACTTTGGGGCCGTCGGTACCGCGTTCGAAGCGGTGAGGCTGCTGCTCTGTCACACCATTGAGGCTATCCGCTCCCGACAGGCGGCCCGCCGATGGTCTCCTTAGAGTGCGAAACATGACTGTCACCGTGGAGGCGCCCAGGTCCGCCCGTGGCGGCTTGCTCAGCAGGGTGCCAGAGGCGTTCGCGATGTTCTTCGCCGCACTGGGCGTGTTCTGCGTCATCATTTCGCTCATCCCTCCACTGCGGCGACTGCTGCGGCCCGTCGCCCTGTTCCTGGACCGCATCGCCGTCCCGGTCAGCGCCAACCTCGCCTACGCCGTCTTCCTGCTGCTGCTCGCAGCGGCCATCGGGGCCCGTAAGAAGGCCGCGTGGTGGCTGGTCGTCGGGTATCTGGCGCTGGTGCTGATCGCGGACGTACTGGTGGTGATCTTCGACGAGGACGTGACCTGGATCCCCAGCCTGGTGCTGTGTGTGATCGCCCTGGCGGTGCTGGTCATCGCGCGCGGGGAGTTCTACGCCGAGACCCGGCGCGGTGCGCTGCGCCGCGCGCTGCTCGTCCTGGTTCTCGGGCTCGCCGCCGGGGTACTCGTCAGCTGGGGTCTGGTCGAGCTCTTCCCCGGCTCGCTGCCGCAGGGCCAGCGGCTGCTGTGGGCCTCCAACCGGGTGCTCGGCGGACTGGTCTCCAGCGACCAGTTCGACGCCCGCCCGCCGCGCGTGCTCTTCTTCCTCCCTGGGCTGTTCGGCGCGATCGCCCTGCTCAGCGCGGCCAGCACACTATTCCGCTCGCAGCGACTGGAAGCCGCCCTGCACGGTGACGAAGAGCCCCGCATTCGCGCACTTCTCGGCGCGTACGGCCGCCAGGACTCCCTCGGCTACTTCGCCACCCGCCGCGACAAGGCCGTCGTCTTCTCGCCCAACGGGAAGGCTGCCGTCACCTACCGCGTCGAAGCCGGTGTCTGTCTGGCCAGCGGCGACCCGGTCGGCGACCGTGCGGCCTGGACCTCCGCCATCGGAGCCTGGCTGGAGGTGGCCAAACGCTATGCCTGGGCCCCCGCAGTCATGGGCGCGTCCGAGGAGGGCGCCAAAGTGTTCGCGCGCTCCGGGCTCGGCGCCATCCAGCTCGGTGACGAGGCGATCCTGCACGTCGCCCGGTTCGACCTGGACGGTCGCGACATGCGCGTCACCCGGCAGGCCGTGAACCGCGTCAAGCGGACCGGGGCGCGCACCCGGATCCGCCGCCACTCCGCCCTGACCGACGAGGAGATGCGGCAGATCGTCGACAGGGCCGACGCCTGGCGGGACACCGAGACCGAGCGCGGCTTCTCCATGGCGCTCGACCGCTTGGGCGACCCGGACGACGGCGACTGCCTCCTCGTCGAGGCCTTCGACGGAGACGGCAATCTGATCGCCCTGCTCTCCTTCGTGCCCTGGGGCAAGGACGGTATCTCGCTCGACCTGATGCGCCGTGACCGCGCCGCCCCCAACGGCGTGGTGGAGTTCATGGTCGCCGAACTCTGCGCCCAGGCGCCCAGGCTCGGTGTACGCCGTATCTCGCTCAACTTCGCCGTCTTCCGCTCGGCGTTCGAGGAGGGCGCCCGCATCGGCGCGGGCCCGGTCCTGAGGGTGTGGCGCAAGTTGCTGCTCTTCCTCTCCAAGTGGTGGCAGCTGGAAGCCCTGTACCGGTCCAACGTCAAATACCAGCCCGAGTGGTATCCGCGCTTCCTCTGTTACGGCGACGCGGGCTCGCTCGCCCGCGTCGGCCTCGCCTCCGGAATCGCCGAAGGCTTCGTCTCCGTACCGAGCCTGCGCAAGCTCTGGGGGAAGGGCAGAAGCGGGCCGGGCGTCGTCACGCCCGTCACCACCGAGGGGCTGCCGTCCATCGACTCGCTCGGCCTGGTGGGACTCGAATCGGGCGCGGCGGCGGGGGAGCAGCGGCTGCCGGAGCAGGTTCTCATCCGCCACCGCAAGCTGGAGCGGCTGCGCGCGGACGGCACCGACCCGTACCCCGTGGACATCGCCGAGCGCACCGACACCCTCGCCGAGATCCGCGCCGCGCACCCCACGCTCGCCCCCGGTACCCGCACCGGCCGGCAGACCACCGTCGCAGGGCGCGTGATGGTCGTACGCGACCTCGGCGGCGTCGTCTTCGCCGTACTGCGCGACTGGTCGGGCGACCTCCAGCTCGCGTTCACCCGTGACGGCTCCGGCCGTGACGTCATCAAGGGTTTCACCTCCGACGTCGACTTCGGCGACCACATCACCGCCACCGGCGAGATCGGCGCCAGCGACAAGGGTGAGCTCTCGGTCTTCGTGACGGAGTGGCAGCTGACGGGCAAATGCCTGCGCCCGCTGCCCGACAAACGGCGCGGGCTCGCCGACCCGGAGGCCCGGGTGCGCCGCCGCTATCTGGACCTGGTCGCCAGTCCCGACGCCCGCGATGTCGTACGCCACCGCTCCACCGCCGTCCAGGCGTTGCGGCAGGGGCTCCTGGAGCGCGGCTATCTCGAGGTCGAGACGCCGATGCTGCAGCAGATCCACGGCGGCGCCAACGCCCGCCCCTTCACCACCCACATCAACGCCTACGACCTCGACCTGTATCTGCGCATCGCCCCCGAGCTGTATCTCAAGCGGCTGTGCGTGGGCGGCCTGGAGAAGGTCTTCGAGATGGGCCGCACCTTCCGCAACGAAGGCGTCTCGTACAAGCACAACCCCGAGTTCACGATGCTGGAGGCGTATCAGGCCTTCGCCGACTACGACGTGATGCTCGATCTGACCCGCGAACTGATCCAGGGCGCGGCCACCGCCGCCTTCGGCTCCGCGATCGCGCACAAGGCCGGCCCGGACGGCAAGCTCGTCGAGCACGACATCTCGGGCCCCTGGCCGGTCAAGACGTTGTACGGGGCGGTGTCCGAGGCGCTCGGCGAGGAGGTTGACGCCGATACCGAAGAGTCCGTGCTCAGAGCAATATGCGATCGGGCGGGCGTCCCGCACATCCCCGACGACACCCGCGGCGATGTGGTCCTGGAGATGTATGAGCGCCTTGTCGAGGAGCGGACCAAGATGCCCACCTTCTACAAGGACTTCCCGACCGACGTCTCCCCGCTCACCCGCCAGCACCGCCGCGACCCACGCCTCGCCGAACGCTGGGACCTGGTCGCCTTCGGTACGGAACTGGGCACCGCCTACTCGGAGTTGACCGACCCGGTGGAGCAGCGCCGCAGACTCACCGCGCAGTCGCTGCTCGCTGCGGGCGGCGACCCGGAGGCCATGGAGCTCGACGAGGATTTCCTCGACGCACTGGAGTACGCGATGCCGCCGACCGGGGGTCTCGGCATTGGGGTCGACCGGCTCGTCATGTTCCTCACCGGGCTGACCATCCGCGAGACACTGCCCTTCCCCCTGGTCCGCCGTAACTGAGCTCCGTTGCCCGCATGACTCCGCTGCTCCGATCGGGTGGGTTTCGCCTGCGTAACCGGTGTGGATGAGGTGCCCGGAGCGACAGCCGTGCAAGCAGTAAGTCATGAAAAAGGATCAGATGTTCCCGGGGCGGCGGTCGGTACTCCGTATCAGCGCCTGCCTTGGCGCGGCCGTCACCGCCGGGCTGCTCTGCACCGAGCAGGCGCATTCCCCCGCGGGGTCTGCCGCCACGCCCCCGACCGGAGGCCCCCGGGCCGCCGCGGGCCCGCCGGTCTACACGTCGGCCTACCGGCTGCAGCCCATGACCGCATACACGCCACCGCGTTTCAGGCGGGCGCTGCCGCCGGTGCGACAGCGCCCTTTCCTCAGGATGTCGGAGGCGGGCCGCACCATGGTGCTCACTTTCGACGACGGGCCCGACCCCCGCTACACCCCCGACATCCTGAGCACACTGCGCGAGCACGAAGTGCGGGCGATGTTCTTCGTCTGCGGCGAGCTGGCCTCCGACAACCGGGACCTGCTCCGGGAGATGGCCGACGACGGGCACGTCGTGGGCAACCATTCCTGGTCGCACCCGCTGATCCCCAAGCTTCCGCCGTCCGGGATCCGCGACGAACTGGGCCGTACCAGCGAGGTGATCGAGCGGACGCTCGGCTCCGCGCCGCTCTGGTACCGGGCGCCGTACGGCGCCTGGAACAAGCACTCCTTCGAGATCGGCGCGGAGCTCGGCATGGAGCCGCTGGCCTGGACCGTCGATAGCCTCGACTGGACGGAGCCGGGCACCGAATCGATCGTCCGCAGGGTGCTGGACGGTGCGGGTCCCGGCGTCGTCGTCCTCTCGCACGACGCGGGCGGCGACCGCTCGCAGAGCGTCGCCGCGCTGCGCAGCTATCTCCCCGAGCTGCTGGACGCCGGATACCGCATCACCGTCCCGCGCCGCTGAACCGGCTGCGGCTCGCCGGTCCTGGTTCAGAGGGTCTTGACCATGCGCGCGAAGACCACGACGTTCCCGGAGTACCCGCCTGCCTTCGAGTAGCCGCCGCCACATGTGATCACACGCAGCTCCGGCTGTCCGGTGTCGCCGTACACCTGGGCGCCGGGGAATTGATCCTTGGGGAAGACCTCGACGCCGTACACCTCGAAGACCGCGGTCTTGCCGTCGAAGCGGTCCACCTCGATGTGGTTGCCCTTCTGGATGGAGCCGAGGCCGTAGAAGACGGCGGGCCCCGACAGATTGTCGACATGCCCGACGACGACCGCGGTACCACGCTGGCCTGGGGAGACGCCGTTCTGGTACCAGCCGGCCAGATTGGGGTCCTGCGGCGGCGGGGCGGCGATCCAGCCGTCATGGTCCACGCCCACATCCGCGACCGGGGCGTCCACGTTGAGCGCCGGGATCCGCACCCGTGCCGCGGGGGCGTACACAAGCGGCTCGACGGAGGGAGGAATGAACGTCTCGCCGACCGCGCGGCCGGCCAGTGCGGCCGCGGCGGCAGGCTGCGGCGGTCCCAGGGTGACGTCCGAGCCATTCCTTATCAGGGCGATCCCGCTGAGCAGGGCGAGCGCCAGAACGCCCCAGGGTGAGCGTCTCGTCGATTTCCAGCCGCCGTAGTCCTGGCCCATAGTTCTCCCTCCGTGGCATCTGTAGCCACGCTAAATGCGCTCGGTCAAAGCGGCGAGGAGGGAGGGGCGAATGGGTGGTGGGGCCTGCGATGGTGACCCATCCGAGCAAAAGGCCGATAAAAATTCTGACGGTCTGTGACCTGCGACTCCGTCAGATCTTGCGGCGCGTCGTCGGCGTGTCGCCTCACCGGGGTGGACCAGCGCCGAAATGCGGCGGCTGCCCGCCCCAGTGAGGGTTCGTCATGGAAGACGTACTCGTCGAATTTCCCGGAGCGCCCGCTTTGGGGCGTCTTCCGCTGGAGGTTCAACGATGCGTGCTTCACGCGCTCTCGCAGTGGCCGCGGCCGCCTGCGCGGCCGTCGGGCTCTCTGCCCCGCTGGCCGCCGCGGGCGGCGACATCCGGAACAACGATCCCATCCGTGTCAACGTGAGCCCGCAGGCGGCTCACCAGGGCAGCACCCTGACGATCACGGTCCGGGGTTGCAATCGCGGTGGCACGGTCACGTCCAACGCCTTCCCACAGACCCGCCTCTCCGAGCAGCGCTCGGGCATCTCGGCCGCCATCGCGCGGATCCACAACGATGCGACTCCCGGTCAGTACAACCTGGCGGTCAGGTGCAACGGCCTGAACGGCCTGAACGGCAACCAGAACGACAACGGGAACCGCAATGACAACGGGATCCGCAATGACAACGGGATCCGCAATGACAACGGGATCCGTAACGACAACGGGATCCGTAACGACAACGGGATCCGTAACGACAACGGGATCCGTAACGACAACGGGATCCGCAATGACAACGGGATCCGTAACGACAACGGGATCCGTAACGACAACGGGATCCGTAACGACAACGGGATCCGCAATGACAACGGGATCCGTAACGACAA